>JASLYC010000062.1 GCA_030739975.1 Gammaproteobacteria bacterium | reverse complement strand
GTCACTGTGCCAACAATAGCATCAATAGCTCTTTCTGTCTCTTTTGGTTTTAGTATCTGCAAACCATGAACATCTAGAATATAGTTGCCATTATCCGTGACAAAGTTTTCGCGAATTTTTGGAGACCCGCCGATTCTACTTATAATTTCATTTTTCACATAGTTAGCTGCCATTGGAATAACTTCAACAGGAAGGTCAAAGTTACCCAATGTTTCAACTAACTTTGATTCGTCAGCAATGCATACAAATTGTTTTGCAACAGCTGCAACAATTTTTTCACGAGTCAGAGCGCCACCGCCACCTTTTATAAGATTAAAGTCATTGTCAGACTCATCTGCGCCATCAATGTATACTGAAATTGAATCGACTTCATTTAAATCATAAACTTTAATACCATGACTTTTAAGTCTATCTGCAGTCGCAACAGAGCTAGCCACTGCACCCTTTATTTGGTTTTTAATTGGAGCTAGTGCGTCTATAAAAAAATTAGCTGTAGAGCCAGTGCCTACGCCTATAATAGTGTCCTTGACGATATATTTTATGGCTTCTTGTGCGACCTCTTGCTTCATTTCGTCTTGAGTCATTGATAGCTCCAGTATTTTGATAACTGATTGATTATACTTATTGATTCTTTATTTCGCCACCTGAACTTGTGATATATAGTTTATGAAAACAAAAATAATATTAGCAACAAGCAATCCAGGAAAAACCAAGGAATTTAATGCAATGCTTGGTAGTATATTTGAAGTAGTTTCTCAAAAAGATATGAATGTTGAAGAGGTTCCAGAGACAGGACTATCGTTTGTTGAGAATGCATTAATTAAGGCTAGAAATGCTGCAAAACACTCAGGTTTACCGGCTCTGGCAGATGATTCTGGCATAGTTGTTGATGCCATAAATGGTGAACCAGGAATTTATTCAGCTCGTTATGCAGGACCTTCAAGTAAAGACGAAGAAAATACACAAAAGCTATTAAATGTTATGAGCCAAGTTCCAGATAGCGAAAGGACTGCTCGTTTTTGGTGCTCAATAGTTTATGTTAGGCATGCCATGGACCCAACTCCATTGGTAATTCAGCATGGCTGGGAAGGTGAAATATTAAGAGAAAAGAAAGGCACTAATGGTTTTGGTTATGACCCAATTTTTTATGTCCCAACTCATGGGTGCAGTTCTGCTGAACTTGACCCTGCAGAAAAAAATAAAATATCACATAGGGGTTTGGCTTTACAAGAATTACTGAGTATTTTATTAAATAAAGATTGAACTTGTTACAGCTCCCACCATTATCGCTATATATACACTACCCATGGTGTGTGAAAAAATGTCCTTATTGTGATTTCAACTCTCACGAGACAAGACAAGAAGATGACTACACAAAGGCCCTACTAAGAGACCTCGATAATAGCTTAAGCTATATTCAGGGGAGGAAAATACACACCATTTTTATTGGTGGCGGAACGCCAAGTTTGATTAATCTTAAAGACCTTGAAGAGCTATTTGACGGACTAAAAGAGAGGCTTGATTTTGATAATAATATTGAAATTACTCTTGAGGCAAACCCGGGAGCATTTGAGGTAGAGAAATTTAATAATTTTAGGCAGATTGGCATAAATAGACTTTCTATAGGTGTTCAGTCCTTTAATGATAATAATCTTAAATTATTAGGAAGGATACACAGCTCTAATGATGCTGTTTTAGCGATTGAAAGCGCTTTTAAAGCTGGCTTTGATAATGTTAATATTGATCTGATGTATGGATTGCAACATCAAAGCTTGGAGGACTTTAATAGCGATATTAATACAGCTATAGCATTTAATACTCAGCATATTTCACTATATCAGTTAACTATTGAACCAAATACTTATTTCGCAAAATTTCCACCTAAGCTACCATCTGAAGAAGCTATTTGGGAAATGGGTGAGAATGGTTCAGAACTATTAGAAAAAAAAGGATTTAATAGGTATGAAGTATCTGCATATGGAAAAACGCCCTCAAAGCATAACTTAAATTATTGGCTTTTTGGAGACTATATTGGAATTGGTGCAGGAGCACACGGAAAGATTACAGACATTAATAGTTCACAAATATTTAGGACTGAAAAACCAAAATCTCCTAAAGATTACATGACTAATAGTCAAAAAATACCAAAGACAATAAATAACCTGCAATTCGATTTCATGCTAAACGCATTAAGATTAAAGGACGGCTTTGAAACTAGTCTATTTGAATCAAGGACTGGAAAATCAATTTATTCTATAAGTGATAAGCTAGAAAAGCTAGAGTTACTAGGACTTTTAGAGCTTAATGAAGCTAAAATTAAGCCCACCAATAAAGGCTTTAACTTTTTAAATGAGGTGCAGGGAAATTTTTTATAAAGTATCAAAACAATAATTCAGTAGGCAATATTTATTGGCAACTGGTTAAGGATCTATCATTAATAAAGCTTGCATTATTTTAATTTGTACTAAAAATTCATTAAATACCAATTTAGCAATTGTTTGGTTGGCATGTTATGTTTTATGACGGTAAAATGCTTTGTTAAGTTAGCAAACAAATAATTGATATGTCAGACATTTCTCACACTATAGCAAATGTACTTACTGAGGCTTTGCCATATATTCAAAAGTTCAATGGAAAAACTATTGTCATAAAGTATGGCGGCAATGCGATGGTCGATGAAAATCTAAAATCTAGCTTCGCTCGTGACATTGTACTTATGAAGTCAGTAGGCATGAACCCAATAGTTGTTCATGGGGGAGGTCCGCAGATTGGCGATACATTGCAAAAAATTGGCAAACAGAGTGAATTTATAGGTGGCATGCGTGTTACTGATTCTGAAACTATGGACGTGGTGGAAATGGTTTTAGGTGGGCTAGTTAATAAAGAAATCGTTAACCTAATACATCAGCATGGAGGTCATGCTATTGGCTTAACTGGGAAAGACGGTCGGCTTATTACCGCTAAAAAACTAAAGCAAAATATAGTTAAAACATCTGAAATTATAGACCTTGGTCATGTTGGAAAGGTTGACAGAATTGATGCTTCGGTTATTGAACTTCTTCTTGAGGGAGACTTTATTCCAGTTATAGCACCAATCGGTGTTGGCAAAGATGGCTTTTCATACAACATAAATGCTGACCTAGTTGCAGGCTCAATTGCTGAGTCGCTCAATGCTGAGAAATTAATTCTGCTTACAAATACTGTTGGAATCCTAGACTCTAATGATAACTTATTAACAGGACTCAACGCTAAATCAGTAGACCAACTTATAAGCGATGGGACCATACATGGAGGCATGATTCCGAAGATTGATTGCGCACTATCTGCGGTAAAAAATGGCGTCAAATCTACTCATATTATTGATGGCAGGGTTCCCCATGCTGTCTTATTAGAGGTCTTTACCGATAGTGGCGTAGGTACATTAATTACTCGAGATGAGTAAATCTAATAGAGGCACAATTAAATCTTGTAATTGCCAAATATTGGCGCATTATAAATTTGAAGGCGATCAGTATATATTGACCATTGAATCGGAAGAAATAGCGAAACTTACTCTGCCAGGACAGTTCGTGCATGTTACTGTATCAGATTCAATATCCCTAAGAAGGCCAATATCAATAATGTCGGTAGATATTGAAAATTCTACATTTGATTTACTTTATAAAGTTGTTGGAGAGGGCACAAGGAAATTGTCAGAAAGCCGAGTTGGAGAAAAATTATCTATTATAGGGCCTATAGGTAATGGGTTTAATTTGACAAACAAAAAGTTGCCATTGTTAATTGGTGGAGGTGTAGGAATGCCCCCTATGATTGCCATAGCACAACAAATTAAAGACAATGGTTACTATGACCCTTTAGTTATATTGGGTTCCGAGGTTCCATTTCCTTTCACCCCAGAAAAAAGTAATATTGGCCCATTATGCGATGGAGTAACTCACACTATGCCATTGCTTGAAGAATGGGGGATAGCCTGTAGATTGACAAGTATGCAAGGCTTTGATGGCGTTTTTAATGGATATGTCACCGATTTAGCTAGAGAGTATCTTGACGATTTATCAAAATCTGAATTATCTCAAGTAGAAATTTTCTCTTGTGGACCACACCAAATGTTAGAGTCTGTAGCCAGCTTGGCTGTTGAATATAACTTGCCTTGCCAAGTATCACTTGAAGAATTTATGGCTTGCGGAGTTGGCGGTTGTGCAGGCTGCGTTGTAGAGGCAAAGATAGACAATATAAAGCACATGAAGAGAGTATGTGTTGATGGTCCAGTTTTCAATTCTAGGGATATCTTTTAATTTTGATAAAGGACAATCTATTAAAAATTAACTCTAGGATTAATTCTGTAGATCATAAACATCAGGTAACTCTTATAGCAGTAAGCAAAACCAGGAGTGTAGATGAAGTTCGCGTCGCCTTAGATGCTGGCCAAATCCATTTTGGCGAGAATTATCTCCAAGAGGCTCTTGAAAAAATTGAACTATTGCAAGATAAGGATATTGTGTGGCACTTTATTGGACCAATACAGTCAAACAAAACCCCTAAGATAGCAAAAAATTTTGACTGGGTGCATAGTGTAGATAGAATAAAGATTGCTGAAAGGCTTAACCAGCAGAGACCAAAAGTATTGGGCAAACTTAATGTACTACTACAGGTAAATATTGACAATGAAGACACTAAGTCAGGGTTGTTTGTAGATGAAATAGAAGAAATTGTTAATCAGCTTGATAATCTTACTAATATTTGCTTGAGAGGCTTTATGTGCATACCTCGACCTGATAATTCAGCAGATAGCTACAAAAGAATGGCTAAAATAATGACTAAATACCCAACACTAGATACTCTCTCTATGGGCATGAGTGCAGATATGGAGGAGGCAATCGCAAACGGCGCTACACTAGTGCGTATAGGTACAGATATTTTTGGCAAAAGGATGCAAAAATGAAAATAAAATTACTTGTAACTGGAGGCACAATTGATAAGGTATATAACAAGTTAAATGGTGCACTAGAATTTAACGAATCTCATATTGAGGATATGCTAATTCGTGGAAGGGTTACTAATGATATTTCAGTAGGTAAAATATTACTTAAGGATAGTTTAGATTTTACCAATGAAGACAGAAGGGTTATTATCTCAGAATGTAATAAATGCCCTTTAGATAAAATTGTTATTACTCATGGAACTGACACTATGTGTCAAACCGCCCAAGAAATTAGTCAAAAAGTTAAAAATAAGACAATAGTTTTGTTTGGCTCAATGACACCTTATTCTATAAAAAATTCAGATGCTTTATTAAATCTAGGACTTGCAATAGCAGCAGTTCAATTAAAAAAGCATGGGGTGTATATTGCTATGAATGGTAAAGTCTTTGACTATGACAACGTCAAAAAAAATAAAGAGCTAGGGATTTTTGAGAGACTAAAAGTACAAGGTTAATTGTTACTTACTAGAAGCTAATATTTACTATCGCTGTTAGTTAACCATGAACTCTATAGCCGCCAAAAGTTCATCATCAGAGCAACTACCACATGTTCCTTTTGGGGGCATAGCTCCCTTTCCTGATATTGAGCTTTTTAGTAGTGCCGAAATCCCGCCTTCTAGTCTTGAACTCCAGTCATCCTTATTTCCAGCTTTAGGAGCCCCTAAAACGCCAGAACTATGACAGGCAGAGCAAGAACTATTATAAACTTCTTCCCCGCTCCGTGAACTGGCAACAACTACTGTATTTTCGATTTTGTCATTCGTAGGACTAGTATCTCCCTCAACGTACACTTCGCCTAATGGCTTTATTCTATCAATTAGTGTTGGATCAGTGTTATCTTTATTAATTTCAGGAATTGACCAAACCCAAACAATAATAAGCACTATCCATATAACGAATAGAGTGTGCGGCAATAAATTTATATATTTTTGTATGTTTGGCGACATAATTAACCCCTATTAATGTTGTCGATATAAGAAACATGCAATGTTACCATCTAATTTTTTCTTTACATGAATTATTTCTATTTTTTATTACTGTATTTTAATCAATAATAAATCACTAGCTATGCATAGGTTATAATTGTATTATTGTTATTAGGTAGCAACATACCTGCATATCATAAGGCAATAAAACAAAAATATTATTTGACCTAAACATGATAATTAATTTATTCTCTAGCGGAGCCAAAATACTTAAGATAGGTACTTTGTTTGTTGCTACTGTATTACTGTTACTGATTTTATTTGTTTCTTTTGTTGCAGTTTTTCCTAGTACATTTAAAGACACTGTTCAAGAACAGTTATCTACTCATAGCGGTTTTGACATTGAGCTGTCAGATATTTCATTAGGTATAGAAGATGGAAGCGTTACTGTTTTGTTTGATAAAGTTGGAATTTTTCCTCAAGAGAAAGATATACCTGTGGCATCAGTAAAAGATTTGCAATGGAATATTGACCTATCAACTTTGTACGACAATATAGATATATCTAAATTTGTTAGTAATTTTGATATGGCAGATATGGTTGAGAATATCTATCGCCCTAATGCAGTCTACATTGATAATTTGATAATTAACGATAACTACAAATACAGTAGAGATGTTTTTGGAGTGAAAGATATAGCTAAATTATTTTCAAGCGAAAGTTTAAAAGTTCTTTACTTTATAAAATCTTTGAGAATCAACAAGATGCAGTTTCAAAGCAAAGACAACTTTGATATAAGCACCGTCAACATTGAAAGAGATAATTATCAATTGTTGTTAACTACATATAATCAAGATTTAAGCTTTAATAACAAGTTTCCCGCCCTTAAACAAGTCGACATTACAGCGACCTTGGCTGCGGATCAAACTGATATAAAAAACTATTTAACTGTTCCAGTCAAGATTAGCAATGGGGAGGCAGGTATATACGGTAACTTTAGAGTTATTAGTAACAGGGAAGATGATTTGATTGAATATGAAGGCTACATCCCAACAATTGAAGCAAACCAGATACCTAAATACTTTTCCGAAGAGCTAATAGGAAAAGACAAATATAAGCAGCTAAGTAGTACAGTTTTCTCAGGGAAATTAAACAATTTAAAGCTTAACTTTAGTTCAAGGGCTTCAAAGAATGGACTAATCAAATCAAGACTAAGCACCAATATAGAAAATGTAGATATATCAAATAATCAAGTCATTGAATCAATAAATGACCTTAACGGCTCAATTAACACTAACTTTACAGATATGAGAGTCATGTTGGAATCAGCAATTGTTGATGGAATAAGAATTAGTGATGGGGAAATAAGAATAAATAATTTAGGTAATCCAGGCTCAACGCTATATGTAATTGCCAACATAGATTCTAAAAGCGAAGAGTTGATAAAGTTTGTTAGGAAAATGAAAGTTGGCGACTCAGTTAGAAATGCTTTAGATAAGTTTACTTTAAATGGCAAGGTCTCTGGAGTATCAAAACTAGAGATGCCACTTAATGGCGGTAAGAAAAATATAGAGTTTGATCTTAATGTTACTGGCAATAAGCTTAAAACTCTTGGCAATGATATAGTTGTAGAAGACTTCAATTCAAATATTGTTTACAAGGACAAACGTATTGGCGTTAATGGCAATGGATATATGGATGGCTTTGGTAAAGTTAATATACAAATACCAAATTCAAATTTTGATAAGTTAAGTCTAAATGTAATTGCCAACATAGATTCTAAAAGCGAAGAGTTGATAAAGTTTGTTAGGAAAATGAAAGTTGGCGACTCAATTAGAAATGCTTTAGATAAGTTTACTTTAAATGGCAAGGTCTCTGGAGTATCAAAACTAGAGATGCCACTTAATGGCGGCAAGAAAAATATAGAGTTTGATCTTAATGTTAC
>JASLYC010000061.1 GCA_030739975.1 Gammaproteobacteria bacterium | reverse complement strand
TCTAGAATCATGCTGACCTTGTTATAGGTCAGCCTGGCATGGGAGTGCATAACTGCTGGATAGAACTTGTAATCAACTAGCTCTCCTAAAGAGTCTATATTCATCTCGCATGTCATACATAGTCTTTCAACATTGGGGTTAAGTGAGCATAGCCCGTTTGATAGTTTTTCAGGTAGCATTGGCACTACTCGACGAGGAAAATACACTGAATTGCCTCTATCTATAGCATCAATATCAAGTGCAGAGCCTTCCCCAACATAGTAAGAAACATCAGCAATCGCTACAAAAAGTTTCCAGCCAGAATTTGTAGCTTCTGCGTAAACAGCATCATCAAAATCTCTTGAATCATCACCATCAATGGTTACTAGCTTTAATTTAGTCAGGTCAGTCCTACCCTTCTTATCTATAGCCCTAACTTTTTTTGGAATTTTTATTGTTTGTTCTAGCGCTGCTTTTGAAAAATCAACCGGAATGTTATGCCTATAAAGGGATGAGTCTGTCTCTAGACCTTCGTCCATATAGTTTCCTAAAACTTCAATTATTTTTCCGGTTGCAAGTCTATCGAGTGTTGGAGATTCAATTATCTCTACAATGACGACCTGCTCGTCCTTATACTTTTTGGATATTTTGGGTATATCAATGTTATGCTTTATACGTCTATCGTCAACAACTACATAGGCAATATTCTTCTCTATATGTAAGCGCCCTACCAGAGTCTTTACACTTTCAATTACCTTAACTATTTCGGCATCACCGCGCTGATTCAGGATTCTAGCTTTGACCTTGTCGCCATGAAACACTAGCTGCATCTGCCTTGATGATAACCTTAAATCTTTGCCTCCTGCATCTAGAGCAATAAAACCGAAACCTTTCGGGTTAGCTATAACGGTTCCCTTTAGTAAACCTCGGTTTGAAAACACACGATAAACCCCCTTCTTGTTACAGCTCAATTGCTGATCCCTAGTCATCGCCTTTAATCGACGTGAGAGTGCCTTTTTTTGTGAATCATCGAGACTCAATAAATCAAAAAGCTGGCTCTTTGATCTGGGTTTTTTTTCAATGAAACTTAATATATATTCCCTTGATGGGATAGGATTTTCGTACTTTTTTGATTCTCTTACTTTATGTGGGTCAGATTTCATTAATTGACTATTCAAATGGATGATTTAATATCAACGTCTCTTCTCGATCAGGTCCGGTTGAGAGTATATCGACTGGTATCCCTGATAATTCTTCTATTTTACGGATATAGTTTTGTGCCTCAACAGGTAGGTCATCGAATGAGCTAGTTCCAACTGTAGATGTCTTCCAGCCAGGCATCTCAATATAAATAGGTACTGCTTTTGCGTAACCCTCAGAGTCATATGGAGGGGTGGATTGCTCTTCACCATCAATCTCATAGGCTATACAAATTTTAACGGTTTCTAGATTATCCATAACATCCAGCTTAGTTAGGCATATTCCGGTAACAGAGTTTATCTTGAATGACCTATTAAGGATTACCAAATCTAGCCACCCACATCTACGCTGGCGCCCTGTTGTAGCACCAAATTCACAGCCCACTGTTCCAAGCTCTTTGCCTATATCATCTCCAACATCGGTAGCAATATCATAAACTAATTCGGTAGGGAATGGGCCCCCACCAACCCTTGTAGTGTAGGCCTTTACTATACCTAAAACATAATCAATATCGTTAACCCCAACACCAGAACCAGTAATTGCTCCTCCGGATGTAGTATTTGATGAGGTAACGAACGGGTATGTACCTTGATCAATATCCAAAAGTGCACCCTGTGCACCCTCAAACAAGATACTTTCATTGCTATTAATGCGTTGATGAATCTTTTCAGTCACATCACAAATCATACCTTTAATTGATTCAGCTTGAGAAAGAGCCTCATCCAAAGTACTCTGATAATCAACCCCATCAACACCATAATAATTCTTTAAAGAGAAATTATGAAGCTCCATTACGCCTTTAAGTTTTTCAGCAAATAATTCAGGATTTAGCAAGTCACCTACTCGAAGACCCCTTCTAGCAATCTTGTCTTCATACGCTGGACCAATACCGTTACCAGTCGTGCCGATTGCGTTCTTTCCACGCTTCAACTCTCTAGCATTATCTAGGGCTATATGGTGTGGCAGTATTAGCGGGCATCCTGGGCTAATTTTAAGGCGCGAAGAGACTTTAACTCCGGCATCTTCTAGCTCATTCATTTCCTTTAATAGTGCAGACATAGATAGCACCACTCCGTGCCCAATTAGGCACTCTACATCGTCACGCAAGATACCTGAAGGGATAAGGTGTAGGACTGTCTTATTGCCATTAATGACTAATGTGTGGCCTGCATTATGGCCACCTTGAAATCTAACAACACTGCTCACCCTATCGGTAATAAGGTCAACGACCTTACCTTTGCCTTCGTCACCCCACTGAGTACCTATAATTACTACGTTTTTTGACATTCTATTTCCTAAATATTTTGTTTTATATATGTTGCGATAAAAACTTTAAATCAAATGAGAATCCAGTAGCTGACCTGTTGTTCTTATACTTTCCAAATGACTCACCCAATCCGTGGTATCTACCACCAAGAGCTAAAGCTTTAGAGAAGTTAGGGCTATATGCTGAAAAGACGACACCGGTATGGTACTCATAAGACTTTAATTCAGCCAGATCATAAATTACTTCAATACCTTTAACGGATAACTTTTTATCTATAGCGATTAGGTCTTGGATTGATTTTATTGCTTTAGGGTTATCTTTAAAGTTAATTAATGCCTCATTAAGGATGTCTGAGCTACCCTCGAGTTCCATCAATTGAGATAATTTATCTGCATTTGATAATTTATTTTTACTCAGATATAAACTCAAATCAGGCTTAGAGCGTTTTTGAAAAATTTGACGTAACTGCAGGGTCTCTTCAGAGCTCAATTCTTCTTCATCGACAATTGAATTAAATATCCCTACATTACCGACACTAAGAACTATTTTCTTTATGCCCAATAATTGTAAACTATCAAGCATCAATTCGATTACCTCTATATCTGCATCAATGCTTTCTGACCCATACATCTCAGCTCCAGCTTGTATTGGCGAACGTGAAGCATAAAAATCGTCAGCTTTCGTTTGCAATATAGCGTTAATATAGCAATACTTTTCAATTTTATCGCTAGACCTTTTGGCATCAATTCTTGCTATTTGAGGGGTTATATCAGCATGCACACCTAGCATCCTGCCACTAGCAGAATCCAGAAACTTAAATGTTTTAGAGTTGAGTGACTCAGATGTCAACAGTAACGATTCCACATACTCAACCATCGGAGGTATAACTAACCCGAAGCCTCTTTCCTGATATAGATCTAATAACTTACGACGAATCGATTCAAATGCCAAAGCTTGATCGCCAGCCAACTCATCAATCCCTTCAGGTAGCTGCCAAGCGCTCATTCTGTAGAGCTACTCTGCAGAAGGATTGAAATGACGGAAAAACTCGGTATTTGGATTTAACACCAAGATATCATTTTGATTATTGAATGATTTGTTGTACGACTCTAGAGATCTATAAAATGAGTAGAAAGAAGAATTTTGACTATAGGCCTTTGCATAATTGTTGGCTGATGTTGCGTCACCCTCACCACGAATCTTTTCAGAATCACGATAAGCATTAGCCAAGATGATTGTGCGCTCTCTATCTGCTGCTGCTCTAATTATCTCAGCCTCTTCCGCACCTTTAGATCTAAAATCTTTTGCTACTCGCTCTCTTTCGGCCTGCATCCTTCTATATACAGAATTACTCACCTCTTGTGACAGATCGATCCTCTTAATCCTTACATCAATAACAGATATACCGAACTCACCTACATCACTCTTTGCTAGTTTGGCGATATTTTCCATAATCTCAGCGCGCTCTCCAGACACAACATCAACGATGGTGCGCTTTGAAAACTCGCTCTTGAGACCAGTTTTGATAATCTGAGTAAGGTTACTGTTGGCTTTAGCTATGCTGCCACCAGTTGAAGTGTAGAATTTTTCTGCATCAACTATACGCCATTTGACATAAGAATCCACGATAACGTTCTTTTTCTCACCCGTCAAGAACCTCTCTGCAGGGGCATCCAGTGTTTGAATCCTATTATCAAACTTAACGACATTGTTCACAAAAGGCATTTTAAATTTAAGCCCAGGTTCATACTCGACACTTACAATCTCACCCAAGCGCAACTTAATGGCTGTTTGGGTTTCATTAACTGTATAAAGAGAAGATCCCAATACAAAAAATAGAGCTACTACTAGTAAAAATAGAACTTTTCGCATTATCTAACCTCCCTTGAACGGAAAACACTACTGGATTTTCCTGACTCATTGTTTTGTTGTTGTGACTCTTTAAATACAATCTGTGTGTTTTGTTGTTTAGAGCTAATTAATTTATCTAGTGGCAAATACATCATGCTATTTGCTTTTGAATCAACCACAACCTTACTTGTAGTTGCAAGTACAGACTCCATTGTCTCTCTGTATAGTCTCTCTTTAGTTACCTCAGGTGCCTTTATGTATTCTGCAAGAATTTGATTAAACCTTGACGCCTCACCCTCTGACTTTGATATTACTTGAGATTTATAGGCTTTAGCTTCTTCAAGCATTCTTGCTGCCTTACCACGAGACTTAGGCAAGATATCGTTCGCATAAGTTTGCGCCTCATTTATTAAGCGCTGTTTATCCTCACGAGCTTTAACTGCATCACTAAAAGCTGCCTGCACCTGTTCAGGTGGCTGAGCATCTTGCATATTTACAGTTGTAATCTCTAAACCAGTCGCATACATATTTAACAATTCTTGAGATTTTTCTTTTATTTTGTCCGCTATATCGCTTCGCCCTTCTGTAAGTATATAGTCCATAGTGTTTTTACCCACAACTTGACGTATGGCACTTTCAAGCACTTGGCGAAGGGTCATGTCTGGGTTAGCAACATTAAACAAGTAATCTTGCACAACGTTAATCTTGTATTGAACTGCAAATTTTGCATCGATCATGTTTTCATCTTTAGTTAACATTAAAGACTCGGAAGACACATTACCTCCAAATCTATTGTCAACAGTGGCATTACGATAACCTATCTCGGCACTTCTAATTTGCTCAACATTCACCCTAGTGACTTCTTCAATAGGGAATGGGAGGTGCCAATGAGGACCTTGCCCTGTCTCTTCTTGGAACGCGCCAAAACGCAGAACTACTCCCCTTTCGGCAGGGTCAATTATATAAATTCCAGAGATAAGCCAAACCAATAGAGCAATAATAAATAAGTACTTTAATCCTCCAGCTGAAAAGTTAGATTGCTTTTCAGAGTTCGACGTTTTTTTGCCGCCAATAAAACCTTCAAACTTTTTCTTAAAATCCTTAATCACTTCATCTAGTTCAGGAGGGGTTTGTCCGTTTTCGCCCCAAGGATTTTGATTGTTGTTGTCATTCCAAGCCACTATAGACTCCATAAATATTTAAAAACGTAGTACATTTTACCCAAAAAAAGATTAAGTATATACAACTTATATGAGTCTATTTACTAGATACTTGAATAATTATCAATAAAGCAGCAATAGATATCTATTAGATATTATTAGCATAATATAAAGTGTTAAAATATCGGCATTTGGGTGTAATTTATATTACCATGAAATATCTTTTTTTGCTTGCTACGTTTTTGTTTTTATCTATTAGCGTTCAGGCCCAAGAAAAATCCCTTAGCTGCAAAAATAATGAAACGCTTTTCCCAAAGCGACAACTTTCGACTGATCCAGAGAATTTAGACATAAACGCTGACCATAGTGAGGTTACCAAGAAGGACCTTTATTATTTGTCTGGTGATGTATCTATACTTTCAGATAAATACTTTCTAGGTGGTGATGAGGTAACTGTTCATAAGCCTAGTAAGACATTAAATGCCGTAGGGAGTGTTAAATTTCATGACCAATCATTTATGGTTCTAGGTAATAAAGCCCAAATTAAAAAACAAGATAAAATCATATATATAAACCTTGACGATATAAAATACCAATATCCAGAATCAAACGCAAACGGAATAGCAAAAAATGTTTCTGGTACCAGTGATGTCCCGGTATTTGACTCGTCTACTTATACCTTGTGCCCTTTGGGTAATAGTGACTGGGTTATTAAAGCTAAAGAGATGACCCTTAATTCTGACAATAATAGGGGTATTGCAAAGAATGCAACTTTAGAGTTTTTAGGCGTTCCTATTCTTTATACTCCTTATCATAGCTGGGTATTACAGGGTAGAGGCTCTGGCTTTCTAAGTCCTAGTTTCTCTAGCTATACAGACTCATCTAAAAGTAACGGCACTAACTTTCAAGTAAAAATACCCTAC
>JASLYC010000060.1 GCA_030739975.1 Gammaproteobacteria bacterium | reverse complement strand
TTCCTTTTTAAACCCTAAGTGTGCCAACAACTCCAAGGTGGCAAGGCCTGCTGAACCTCCCCCTGCAACAACAATCTGCGCTGTATCGATTGTTTTTCCTTGAATCTCTAGTGCATTTAAAAGACCAGCTGCAACAATAATAGCGGTACCATGCTGGTCGTCATGAAATACAGGTATATCTAACTTATCAATCAATCTCTGTTCTATTTCAAAGCAACGAGGAGCAGAAATATCTTCCAGATTAATGCCGCCAAAAGTTGGTGCAATATTACTAATTGTGTTGACAATTTCATCAACATCTTGCGTATCAAGTTCAATATTAAAAACGTCAATATCTGCAAAACACTTAAACAATACTGCTTTACCTTCCATAACCGGCTTAGCAGCCAAAGGCCCAACATTGCCCAATCCCAAAACGGCTGAACCGTCAGTAATAACGGCAACCAAATTCCCTTTGGCAGTGTATTTATTTACCGCACTCTGATCTTTTGTTATTTCTCTGACAGGTGCTGCAACACCTGGGGTATAAGCTAGACTCAAATCTTCTGCAGTTTCCAAACTTTTATGAGATGAAACATGTATCTTGCCAGGTCTTCCTTGGCTATGATATTCGAGGGACTTTTCATGAAATTGTTCAGACATAATTACTTTTAGTTTATGGTCAGTTGTTATCTATTATTACAACTTTATCTATAGATATTAATAACAATTACTATATAGTAATAACAATTACTGTCCAAAGACTTTCAAAGTCGTTATTTATTTAGGCATACTGCATGAACTAAATATGACAAAAAACAGTGATTATATCTTTGTTTGTAGAATGTTTTGAGTATTTTATTCAACTCTAAGATTAACTATTCTATAAAGGATTCCCCTTTAGCAATGTCATCTCTAAGTATATCAAGTGCATTGTTTAGAGTAGACTCTTCAAAAGTTGTTAAAGTGCCATAATCTAATACTTTTTCAACGCCGTTTTTCCCTAAAAGAACTGGCTGCGCAAAAAAACGTGCCTTATCGCCAGGGCCCTCAATATATGTACACTCAATAACATTATCCTCGCCATTCAAAGCACGGACTAGTGAAAGGCCAAATCTTGCAGCAGCTTGACCCATTGACAAGGTAGCTGAGCCTCCTCCAGCTTTTGCTTCAACAACTTCAGTCCCAGCATTTTGAATACGTGTAGTCATTGCAGAGATTTCTTCGTTAGTAAATTCAAAGCCTGACTGAGAAAGCAATGGCAATATAGTAACTCCAGAATGTCCTCCAATTACAGGCACGTTAACATCTTCAGGGTTTAGCCCTTTAGCTTCAGCGACAAAGGTATTTGAACGAATAATATCTAAAGTTGTAATACCAAATAAGCGTGCTGGATTATAAACACCTTTTTGCTTTAAAACTTCTGCAGCGATAGCAACAGTAGTATTAACTGGGTTAGTAATAATACCAATTAATGCATTAGGACAAGTATCAGCACAAGCAGAGACAAGGTTTTTTACAATGCCTGCATTTATATTAAAAAGATCAGAGCGGTCCATGCCCGGCTTACGTGCAACGCCTGCTGAAATTAGTACAATATCTGCACCCTCTAGAGCTGGAGATGGGTCTTCACCAGCAAATCCACTTACCTTTACAGCAGTTGGAATATGACTAAGGTCTGCAGCAACACCAGGTGTTACAGGAGCAATATCATATAACGATAAATCAGAGCCGGCTGGCAACTGTGTTTTTAAAATTAAAGCTAGTGCTTGTCCAATTCCACCAGCAGCACCCAATAATACAATTTTCATAACATTCCTTATAAAAGATTAAAAAAAGTCATTTAACAAATATTAATATGACCATCAAAACAACATAAATGTAGCATTTATTTAATCAGTAACCTTAGCACAGACTATTCATCAAAGTAATGTTACTTATAGATATTTCTTGTGGGCATACTGCTTCGCAGTGGCGATGATTCGAACAACTGCCAAAACCCTCTAACTCCATTTGTCTAACCATATTTTTTGCGCGCATATCGCTCTCCACTTTTCCTTGTGGAAGTCGATCTAAATGAGCAATCTTGGCTGACACGAAAAGACTTGCTGAAGCATTTGGACAAACCGCTACACAAGCACCACAACCAATACAAGTTGCAGAGTCAAAAGCAGCATCAGCATCATTTTTGTTGACCAGTTGTGAATTTGCATCGGGCGCAGAACCAGTATTTGTCGACACATAGCCGCCAGCCTGGATAATGCGGTCAAAGGCATCACGATTAGTTAAAACGTCCTTAATCACTGGGAAGCTTTCAGCCCTAAAAGGCTCAATCCACAGTTCTGTTTGCTCAACATATTCACGCATATAAAGCTGACAAGTGGTGGTGGCTTTTTTCTCGCCATGTGGATGACCATTAATAACTAATGAACAAGCGCCACAGATACCTTCTCTACAGTCATAATCAAAAACAATACAGTCTTCGCCTTTTTCAATAAGCTGCTCATTAAGTTGATCCAGCATTTCCAAAAACGAGGTGTCGCTATCGATGTTATCAACTTGATAGGTACAGAACTCTCCTTTAGTCTGCGAGTTTTTTTGACGCCAAATATGGAGTGTAAAATTCATGTGTAATCCCTCACACTTGGTTTGACAAATTCAAAATTTAATTGCTCTTTATTTAGAATAGTGCCTTTTTGCGAATATTCCCAAGCGGCCACATAAGCAAAGTTCTCATCATCCCTCTTAGCTTCACCATCTGAAGCCAAATACTCTAAACGAGCATGACAACCACAAGACTCTTCACGTTCAAGAGCATCACGACACATTAAGTGTCCAAGTTCAATGAAATCAGCAACTCTACCTGCTCTCTCTAAGGTTTGATTCATATCATTTTCAACGCCAGTAACTTTGACGTTCTGCCAAAAATCTATTTGTAGAGCTTTAATTTCTTCTATAGCTGATTTTAGAGCCTCTCTTTCACGAGACATTCCACAAGCACCCCACAAGATTCGACCGACCTTCTTATGATAATAGTCAGGCGAGTGCTTAGGCTCTGGGGCATTCATTAATTTATTTATACGCTCTTTGGTATCGTCAATTGCTTGAATCACATTTGGATGATTAAGATCAACAGGCTCGAGTTTATTCTTAGCGAGATAATTTGCAACAGTTCTTGGTGCGATAAAATAGCCATCTGCCAAACCCTGCATTAATGCTGAAGCTCCGAGCCTGTTAGCACCGTGCTCAGAGAAATTTGCTTCGCCAGCCGCAAATAAACCATTAATAGTTGTCATTAGGTTGTAGTCAACCCAAAGTCCTCCCATTGTGTAATGTGGAGCTGGGTAAATCTTCATAGGCAACTGGTAAGGATTCTCACCAGAAATTCGTTCGTACATATCAAATAAGTTACCGTATTTAGCTCTTACTTTATCTTCACCAATGCACTCTATTATCGATGAGAAGTCAAGGTAAACTCCAAGCTTCTCGCCATTAATTTCAGTGCCAATGCCACGGCCTTCATCGCAAATACTTTTTACAGCTCTAGAAGCAACGTCTCTTGGCACTAGATTAGCAAAAGCAGGATACATACGTTCAAGGAAATAATCTCTATCCTCCTCAACAATTTCTCTAGGATCTTTTGTACAATCTTCAATCTTCTTTGGTGCCCAAATTCGACCATCATTTCTAAGTGACTCACTCATCAATGTAAGTTTTGATTGGTTTTCACCAGTCGGAGGAATACATGTTGGGTGAATTTGAGTGAAGCTAGGGTTGGCAAAAAAAGCACCTTTTTTATGTGCGCGCCAAGTAGCTGAAGTGTTACAACCTTTAGCATTGGTGGACAAATAAAAAGCGTTAGAATAACCACCGGTACACATAACAACACAATCAGCGGTATGTGCTGATATTTTGCCGCTTACCAGATCGCGAACCACAATACCACGTGCTTTGCCGTCCACAATAATAACTTCTTGCATTTCAGACCTTGAATGATGTTTAACCTTGCCCGATGCAACTTCTTTACTCATTGCGCTATATGCGCCTAGTAAGAGTTGTTGGCCGGTTTGCCCACGAGCATAAAATGTACGTGAAACCTGTGCACCACCAAATGAGCGGTTTGCCAAATAGCCACTGTACTCTCTTGCAAAAGGAACACCTTGAGAAACGGCTTGGTCAATAATATTGCCGCTCAATTGCGCTAAACGATAAACATTTGATTCACGAGCTCTAAAGTCGCCACCCTTCATTGTGTCATAGAACAATCTATGGGTGCTGTCACCATCATTTTGGTAATTTTTGCTGGCATTAATACCGCCCTGTGCTGCAATAGAGTGCGCTCTACGTGGACTATCGTTAAAACAAAACGACTGCACGTTATAACCAGACTCACCTAGAGTAGCGCATAAAGATGCACCTGCAAGGCCTGTACCAATCACAATAATATTATATTTCGCTCGATTTTGTGGTGCGATTAGAGAAAGATCAAAAAGATGCTTATCCCAACGCTTTTCAATATCGCCAGTAGGTGTTTTTGAATTTAGTTTATGCATACCAGATACTTAATGGAATTGATATATAGCCACCCATAACCACAAACAAAATAAGACTTACAATTAGATTGTATTGCTTATGACACAAACCAAGACTTTGAAAGGCGTTTGTCAATCCGTGATGAAGGTGAGCTGTAATGGTTGTTAATCCTAAAATATAAATAATTATCATTTCAGGTTTTGTCAATGTATCTACAAGAAATTTATACAAAGTTACACTTTCAACTTCATGCATTTGGAAGTAATGAAATATTATAAAAAACAATAACATTAATGCGCCTGACCATGCAACACTCCTAGGAACTGCTTTAGGATAAGGTTTCTTATATTTTGTTCCTATACTTGAATTGTTTGATAGCTGTCTAGTGACTGCAATATAAACATGAAACCCAAGAGATAAAAGTAATAATATGCGTAGTATTGTATCTATAGGAGAGTTATTTAACCAACTATAATACAAATTGAAAGCCTCTTCACCTAAATGAAAATAGAACAAGCCAGATAAATGAAAAATCAAATATGCAAACCAAAAAAGCCCGGCTAAAGCCATTAATTTCTTGTAAGTAATTTTATTAACTATCATGTCTTTAGTAGACTAAGCAACAATAAAAAAAATTAGAATTTTACTCATATTATATTAAATTCTACTTAATTTAAGAGTAATTAATCACATTATGGATAAATAAATAATGATTAGTAGAATATAGCAAGTAAGAGCTACAAAGATGATTAGCTTTTAACTTAGCCACCAAGAAACAATCGCCCAACTTCAGGGCTCTCTAATAACTTGGAGCCTCGATCAGCTAATACAAGCTCACCAGAAACAATAACATAACCTATGTCGCAAAACTCTAGTCCTTTTTTGGCATTCTGCTCTACCATGATTATTGTTTTTCCCTGATTGTTTTGTAGATCTCCAAGGATTTCAAAAACCATATTAATAAATCTTGGCTCTAAACCTATTGAGGGCTCATCAACTAATAGCACCTTAGGGTTCATTATTAATGCTCTAGCTATCTCTAATAACCTCCTTTCACCTCCAGAGAGAGAGCTTGCTTTGTTATTTCTGCGCTTGTTAAGGCGTCCATACTCAGAAAATACCTCATCAACAGCCTTTTTAGCATCCGCTGTTTTATCTAATAAGAAGCCGCCCATCAACAAATTTTCCTCAACCGTCATGTTTGGGAAAACAGAGTTGTCTTGTAATATATAAGCAATCCCAGAGTCTTTTAGTTTTTGATTAGGGGTCAGGTGTGTTATATTCTCTCCATCAATATTAATATCTCCATCAAAAATTCTTGTAAATCCAAAAATACTATGAAGGATGGTTGATTTACCGGCACCATTTGGTCCTATCAAGCAAAGCGATTGTCCTTCGCCAACTCGTAAGTCTACATTGTGAAGTATCTCCATCTCTCCATAGCCAGCTCTAAGACTTTCAATACTTAGATGTGGCTTATTGTCTGTCAAGTCATCTAAAATTTTCGTTGTTAAATTCTTATTTTTTAAAGCGCTTGCTTGTTTATCAACATCCTCTACTGATATTACAGTTTCTACATCACCCTCGCCATAACCGTGAATTTTTTTTGTCATATCTAATTTCCTAAATAAGCATCAATTACGCGCTGATCATTTTGTATTTCATCTGGCTTGCCATCTGCAAGCATTGTTCCGTTTGCTAAGCAATATATATGTTCCGCTAGATTCATGACTACCCGCATATTGTGTTCTATTACTAGTAGTGTTATTCCTTTTTCTTCATTAACTTGATGGAGTCGGTCAATTAGTCCATTAATTAAAGTTGGATTTACACCAGCTGTTGGTTCATCAAGCAAGAGTATCGTAGGCTTTTTCATTAATGCCATAGCAAACTCTAAGAGCTTTTGCTGTCCAAAAGATAAATCTCCTGCCAACAAAAAACGCTTCTTATACAAACCCACAAAAGCCAATAATTCATTTACCATTTCATCAACATCTTTTGAAAATGGATTAAAAACTCTTTTCCAATTAGCATCAATATCTGAACTAATCTGCATATTTTGTATGCAAGTCATTTTGCCGTAAATATGAGTTTGCTGAAATGTTCTGAGCATTCCTAACCTTGCAATCTTAGGAATAGGTAGTGATGAGATTTCTTCACCATTAAAATATATTTCACCTGAATCAATCGGATGATGTCCAACAATAGAATTAAATAGTGTCGTTTTGCCAGAACCATTTGGCCCAATAATGCCTACTATTTTGCCTTTTGGAACCGTAAGAGATACATCTATATTTGCAATAACACCGCCATATGACTTATTAACTGAATTTACACTTAATAGGTCCATTAGCTTTCTCCTTTTTGAGACAAAATACTATTGCTTAGTTGTTTTCTCTCCTTAAAGTAGCCCAATATTCCTTTTGGAAAATATACTACTACGATTAAAATCAACAAACCAAGAGCAACCTTGTCCCATCCTAATAAGTAAGTCCAGAAGGTTTCTTTTGCTGAATATAATATTATTGCGCCAAGCACAGGGCCCCAGATGGTACCTTTACCACCCAATATGGCCATGACAATCATCCACACACCAAATGTTGGGCCTGAAAAAGCGATTTCTACAGGGTCGATAAATCCAATAACATTACCTACTCCTGCTCCAGCAATAGCTAAAAAGAAAGCTGAAATTGACCAGCCAGCAATTTTATATTGAGTAGTATGAATTCCCATAGATTCTGCTTTATTTTCGTTATCCCTAATGGCATTAAGTGCCAATCCAAACTGACTCTGATATATCTTCCTAAACAGAAAGAACGTGGTAATCGCAACCAGTAAAAATGCGTAATAATAAAACCCCTCTTTTCCTACTAATAGTTCACTTGGATATATAGGTGTTACCATTCCAGAACCAGCTCCAAGGTATTCAATACCGCTAGTTATTTCAGCAGCTGCATGGCCTAATCCTAGAGTGCAGATTGCGAAATAGTGTCCACGCATACCTAGTATTCCTGAGCCAAGAATCACGGCAAGTAATACGGCTACAATGGCACCAGAAAAAGTTCCAACAGCAAGGCTGATAAAATATTCACTTGCATTCAAGCTAACTACAACTTCAGAAACTCGCTCAAATCTATCTAAGCCACTAGAAAACATATCTCTTTGCACAACTGCACAGACATACATGCCAACACCAAAAAATAAAATATTTCCGAAAGAGGTGTAGCCTGTTTGCCCTCCAAGCATATCCCAAGTAAGCGCTAGGATAATCATTACCCAGATATAGGTCAGAAGAGTTATATGATTTGGGAAAAAAAATGGAGCAATAGCAGATATTGCCAAACCTAACCAAATAAAATTATTTTGTTTATTCTTTATAATCATTATTAAAACCTCGATTATTGTATGTATTGGCGTTTTTTTCTTGCCAGTATACTTCTTGTAACAAGAATAATAACCAACAGACAAAAAATAACAGCAGCCTGGAACTCTGCACCAATAACAAAGCCAGTGACATTTTCAAGCGAACTTATCCCCATGCCAGCAAAAATTATCCCCACAAAATTACCTAATCCTGCAAGAATAACAATCATAAATGAGCGGAATGTATAAACTAAGCCAATAAAAGGATGTATCGTCCAAACCATAACCACCAAGGCTCCTCCAATACCACATAGAGCTGCGTTAATAGCGAATGTATTGGCGTAGACTTTTTCAATATCAATCCCGAGAATTCTTGATGCTCGTGGATTTTGTGCGGTTGCTCTAATAGCCTGACCCATACGAGAGTACTTCATTATAATAAATAACGCAATAGCGACAGCAGCTGCAATGAGAAAACTAATAAGTTGTATATTAGAGATTGATACTTTTCCATCAAATATGTGCATCATTCCTAGCTCAGGGTTTGCTGTAACAACATCTGGACCAAAAATCGCCTGCATCAATTGTTGCATTAGAATAGCCAATCCAAAGGTGGCTAGTATGGTAATAAAGATATCTTTCTCGCCCAACAGTCGATAAATAACGGTTTTATATACAAGTAAACCGAATACAAAAAGTAAAACAGCAACAATTGGAATTGAAAGTATAGGATGAATTCCGAATTGATAAAATAAGGTATAAGTTATATAGCCACCAAAAATAACCATCTCGCCTTGAGCAAAATTGATTATATCCATTACTCCCCAAATTAATGCTAAGCCATAGGCAATTAATGCAAAAATAGCACCAACAAGCAAACCATTAATTACTAGCTGAGCAAGAAACTCTGGGCTATCGATTAATATATTTAAATAGGTAATCATTATTAGTCATTCATTAAATAGTAATTTATAAAAGGCAGCACTTAAATAAGTGCTGCCTTCTAAGTTTAAAAAAACTCTATAGAAACGCTCAATTAAGGACGCGGATATACAAGTTCAGCTTCCGCAACATTTGCTGGAGCTACAACATAATATTTACCATCAATGAGTTGACGTAAAATCATTGGTTTTGCAATATTATTACCTGCCTCTGAGAA
>JASLYC010000059.1 GCA_030739975.1 Gammaproteobacteria bacterium | reverse complement strand
AATTATTTGCGTGAGCATGGCCTTGAGAGCCATAACCAATAATTGTAACCTTTTTGCTCTGGATAATTGAAAGGTCCGCATCCTGATCATAATATCTATTCATTTTTTTTCCTCTATTTTAAGATTGCTTTCTTGCCTCTTGAGATTCCAGTAACACCAGTTCTTGAAACTTCCATTATGATTGCTGAGTTGAGTGCATTTAAGAAAGCGTTAATTTTCTTTGTCTTTCCAGAAATCTCGATGGTATAAGTTTTTTCAGTTACATCAACGATTTTACAAGAAAATATATCAACCAACTGTTTGATCTCGAGCTCGTCTTTGTTTGTCGGACAAACCTTGACAAGCATTAGTTCGCGTTCGACATGGTCTTGACTAGTAAGGTCACTAACCTTTACAACCTCTATTAGCTTGTTGAGTTGTTTAACAATTTGCTCTATCACTCTATCATTCCCTGTACTAAAAATTGTCATGCGAGATAAACTAGAATCACTTGTCTCAGCAACTGTGAGGGATTCAATGTTAAAGCCTCGCTGCGAAAAAAGACCTGACACCCTAGAGAGTGCGCCGGTTTCGTTTTCTAAGAGTACTGAAATAATATGTCTCATAATTTATACCGCGTTCAAGTCAGTTTCATCTTTCGATACCATTTCATCCCGCCCTGCCAATAACATGTCGCAATGGGCTCCTCCTGCAGGAATCATTGGAAATACGTTTTCAGTTGGGTCTGTTTTAATATCTACAAAAACAGTGCGTTCTTTTTGCTTAAATGCTTCAAGCATAGCGGGCTTAAGGTCTGCCTCTTTTTCTACTAAAATACCCATATGACCGTAGCTTTCGGCCAACTTGATAAAGTCTGGTAAAGCGTCCATATAAGACATCGCATAACGATTTTCATAGAAAAACTCTTGCCACTGTCTTACCATCCCTAAGTATCCGTTATTAAGATTAATAATCTTTACTGGAGTACTGTACTGCAACATTGTAGAGAGCTCTTGTGTCATCATCTGGATACTGCCTTCACTAGTAATACAGGCAACATCCTTTCCCGGCATTGCCAATTTGGCACCCATCGCCGCTGGAAGCCCAAAACCCATTGTGCCCAAGCCGCCAGAATTGATCCAACGACGTGGCTCGTCAAACATGTAATACTGAGCCGCCCACATCTGATGTTGGCCAACATCCGAGGTTACGATAGCTTTACCCTTGGTAACTTCATAGAGAGTCTCTATTACTGTTTGCGGTTTAATCACGCCCGGCTTCTTTTTGTAAGCTAAAGAGTCCATCTCACGCCACTTGTTAATTTGTGACCACCATTTCGAGATGTCTTGAAACTTTTTATCTTTTAATTCTTTGTTAAGGACCTCTAATACCTGATTAACCTGACCTACGATTGGAATATCAGCGACAACATTTTTTGATATTTGTGATGGGTCAATATCAACATGGATAAATTTAGCATTGGGACAAAATTTATCTAGACTGCCAGTAATCCTATCATCAAATCTGGCGCCGATTGCTATCACACAGTCAGCGCCATACATTGCCATATTAGATTCATAAGTTCCATGCATACCCAGCATACCTAAAGACAATTCATCATTACCTGGATAAGCGCCCAAACCCATCAAGGTCTGAGTTATAGGGAATCCTGTCATGCGGGTGAACTCTCTCAGCTCATTGGAGGCATTACCAATCACGCATCCACCACCCGAATATATTATTGGGCGTTTCGAATTCAGAATTAACTCTGCTGTCTTTTTAATTTGACGATTACTCGCTTTAACTGTCGGCTTATAGGAGCGCATCTCAACCTCTTCGGGATAACTTTTAGGAGTTATCTGCTCAATAGTTTTGTCTTTTGGGATATCGACAACTACCGGACCAGGGCGTCCCGTGGTTGCGATATGAAAAGCTTTCTTTACAGTGTTTGCAATCTCATTAATGTCTCTGACAAGGAAGTTATGCTTGACACAGGAACGTGTAATGCCTGTAGCATCAACCTCTTGGAATGCATCCATACCTATCAAAGGCGAAGGTACCTGGCCAGAAATAACTACCATCGGAATAGAGTCCATATGTGCAGTAGCTATACCTGTAACTGCATTAGTAATTCCTGGCCCTGAGGTCACTAAAACAACGCCAGGCTTACCGCTAGCTCTGGCATAACCATCCGCCGCATGCGCTGCACCCTGCTCATGTCTTACCAATACATTGGTAATATCATTTTGCGCCTCTAAAGCATCACAGATATGCAGGACTGCCCCACCAGGAAATCCAAAGATATATTCCACTCCCTCGCTTTGGAGGCTATTTATCAGTATCTGCGCACCATTTAACTTCATGGCAATTAACACTAAATTAAAACAGTCAAATTATACCCAAAGTTTTCTTTTGGAAAACTCTTCATTTCTATCTGTTTTTAAAGGATAAATAAAGCTATTTAGCAGCTTAATTAGTAAAGAATAATTATAAAATTAGATATTGTCATGCCAATCTTCAGAATAATATTGGACAGGAGAGTCTAACTCTTTAAAAGTATCTACTATGTATGCCTCAGGCTGGGATAGAATTGCTGAGAGTAGCTGATCGTTGAGCATATGGCCTGTTTTGTATCCCTCATAGTAACCAATAAAATTACTACCTAAAAGAAAAAGGTCGCCAACAATGTCGAGGATCTTATGTTTTACAAATTCGTTATGGAAACGTAAGCCGTCTTCATTTAGAATATCGTCATCGGTCAATGCGATAGCGTTGTCAATACTTGCACCTAACGCAAGATTTTGTTTTTGCAGCATCTCCACATCTCTCAAATATCCAAACGTACGAGCTCTGGAAATCTCCTTAAGGTAGGATTGCTCAGAAAAATCAATACTTAGTTTTTGACCGCTTTCTTTAACTTTTTTATGTTTAAAATCAATCTCAAGAGTAACCTTAAATCCATTGTAAGGGCCAACCTGTGCCCAAGATTCACCATTTTCAACCCGTACTGTATCTTTAATAATAATAAATCGTTTTGCTGCATCCTGCTCTTCTATTCCAGCAGACTGGATTAAGAAAATGAATGCCGCGGAAGAGCCATCCATGATCGGCACTTCAAAGGAGTCAAGCTCAACCATAACATTGTCAATTCCGAGGGCAGAAAATGCCGACATCAGATGTTCTACAGTTGAAACTTTTACGCCTTGACTTTCTAGACCTGTTGATAGAACGACTTCATTGACAAAGGCACTATGCGCATGAACTTCTTTACCCCCTGCATCCATCCTTTTAAATACCACGCCATGGTCAGCTTTAGCAGGGATTAAGGTTAAATTTACCAGCTTGCCGCTATGGATTCCAACCCCCCTAGCTTTAACAGTTTTCTTGATAGTTCTTTGCTTTAACATTAACTAAAACTCACTAAAAAATTTATCTTTAATTTTACCAAAAGTGCCGCCTCTTGCTTTAACTAGCTCTTCTTGTGGCACATCTTCCTTATACAT
>JASLYC010000058.1 GCA_030739975.1 Gammaproteobacteria bacterium | reverse complement strand
TGACAGTGTTGTTGAGTTATTGTAGGTCTTGCTTGTTATAGTGCTTAAAGCGTCTACGACAGCGACAGGACGAGAAACAATGATAACTTCACCCACTTTTACTTATCTCAGTATAGATAACTACGACATACACGTTACCGAGTGGGGTAATGCTAGTAATGAGGTTGTAGTGATGTGGCATGGTTTACTAAGAACTGGTCGAGACTTCGATGAGCTAGCGATGAGCTTGAGTGATCAGTATTATGTACTCTGCCCCGACACCCTGGGTAGGGGACAATCCTCTTGGGCTAGAGATCCACAACAATATTGTATACCTTACTATATTCATCTAGCTAAAGCCTTACTGGATCAATATGCAATAGAAAAATGCCACTGGCTTGGTACTTCTATGGGTGGACTTATCGGCATGGTATTAGCGGCAGAACCTAAGAAACAACGCTTGAACAGTCTGACTATTAATGATATTGGACCTGAAATACCTAGCGATGCGCTAAATCGTATACTTGAATATACTGCCACAATGCCTAAATTTAATAGCATAGCCGAGGCTGAATGTTGGCTACGGAACAACTATCAGTCCTTTGGTGAAGCGCCCGATAGCTATTGGCAACGCATGGCAAGTACTTCTGTACGAAGATGCCATAATGGCGAGCTAAGTTTGCATTACGACCCCGCTATCGTTGAGCAGTTTTCAAGTGTAGACAGTTCGGCCTCTGCTTGGGATATATTTGCTCAGATAAAGTTGCCTACGTATCTGTTTTGGGGAAAGCAGTCAGACATACTAACTAAGCCTATAGTTGAACGTATGCTATTAGAAATGCCAAGTCTTGATGTTACAACATTCAATGACTGTGGCCATGCCCCTAATTTAACCTGTGCAAAGTCATCGCAAAAGCTAAGGCATATACTCAATAAAGCGGCTTATTCTTAATGTTAATGGTATTTCGTAATATTTATTTTACGATTTACCGAACCACATTCTAGACAGTAACGAATCTTTCCTGATAAATTGATGATAGAGTGAAGCTGATAGATGCAAAATAACCAAAGCAAACAAAATTTTTGTTAATACTCCATGGGCTATCCTGGGCGGCAGGTTTTCAAAAGTTTCAGGCAACGCCCCGCCAGTAGCAAAAATGTTTGGTAAATCTGCAAGTATTGAGGTGGATAGGCCACTAATTGTAATTAAGAAGACTAGAACATATAACAAAATATGGCTATATTTACCGGCCTTATTAATAAAGGCATTACCGGTATCAATTTTCTTCGGTAATTGAGATTTTAATCTTACAATCAGCCTGAATAGCATTAATGCAAGAATTACCAGACCTGTAGCCATATGGACTTTAAGAACAAAAATCTTTTCAGGGCTGGCATTTGACATTTCTTCCAAAATGTTATCACCTGTATACAAAGAAAATAATATTAATGCAGCCAATATCCAGTGCAGACTTACAAGTAAGGGGTGGTATCTTTTCATAGCCATTCCTTTTGATGATTTATATTGAGTCGAATTATAAAATAATTATTCTACTTTATTGGGTCATTTTGATTTGTTATTGGCTACAATGATTACACAATATTCATTCAGATTATAAAATTACAAAAAAAACACATACTCTATACAGCATCTTTACATAGATTGGCACAGAATAAAGGCTTTAAATAAACTTGAAGTCTTTATGAATTATATAAAATCAGTTAGAACATTTGTTATAGGTTTTGGATCTCTTATAACATTTGTACTTTCCATTGCTGTACTAATTTTGTTATATTCAGGTGTAGTTATGGCTAATATTTCTTTTAGCGATAAGAATGCTGAAGCATTATCGATAACAACTAATCCAATCAATGAGGTTGGTACAGGGTCAATAATATACAAGGGTAAAGATAACACTGAGTTTACCCAATCATCCCTTGAAACTAGGGTCGATATGCACATAACTGGAATCACCAATAGGGTCAGGGTTGAGCAAAAATTTACTAACCCATCAAATGACTGGACAGAGGGTGTGTATGTGTTTCCGCTGCCTGAAGATTCAGCTATAGACCATTTCACCATGTATATAGGCGATCGAATCATAGATGGCCAGATAAAAGAACGAAAAGAGGCACGAAAGATCTACAACAAGGCCAAAAAAGAGGGCAAAAAAACCGCCATCATTGAACAACAAAGGCCAAACATTTTTACTACAAGTGTTGCCAACATAGCTCCAGGAGATAGCATCAAGATAGTTCTTGAATATCAGCAAGCGGTACTAATTAAGGATGAATTGTTTTCGATAAGGTTTCCAATGACGGTGGGGAGTAGATACATTCCAGGAGCCCCAATATCTACCCCATACGATTCTACAGGTATGCTCCCAAATACACACAGAGTCATCGATGCAACACAAATAACACCGCCAAAAAGTAAACATGTTGACAGGCCAGTATCGATAAATATTAATCTTAAGGCGGGATTTAATACAGAGTCTATTCAATCTTTTTATCATGATATAAAGGTTGATAGGGTTGATAAACTTACTAAAAGTATAAAACTAGCCAATGGCACAACACAAGCTAATCGAGACTTTGTACTTGAATGGAAAGCACAAAAGGATTTACAACCAGATGTTGCAGTATTTACTCAAAATAAGGGTAAAGATAATTACCTGATGCTTATGGTTACGCCAGCAAAATCTGAGCTATTCAAAAAGACTAACACCCCTCGCGAAGTTATATTCGTAATCGACTCATCTGGGTCTATGGGTGGTGGCTCAATAATTCAAGCAAAGAGCGCACTATATAAGGCAATTCAAAGGCTAAAACCAACCGACAGGTTCAATATTATTGACTTTGATTCTACATTCAAGCCACTATTTTATAACGCAATGCCGGCAATAAAGATGAACATAAATTATGGCTCCAGGTTTGTTAATAGTCTAGATGCAGATGGAGGCACAGAGGCTCTTGGTGCTATCAATTATGCATTGGAATCGAGAGACTACAGGTCTAGTGATTATCTACGCCAGATTGTCTTTATTACTGATGGCAGGGTAGGCAATGAGCAGGAAGTATTCAAAGCTATTCGAGAAAATATGCACGATGATCGTATGTTCACTATTGGTATTGGTTCGACCCCCAATTCATATCTTATGAAGAAGATGGCGGAGTTGGGTAGGGGTACATTTACCTTTATAGGTAGCACATCAGAGGTTGAAGACAAGATGGGTAAATTGTTTGATAAGCTCGAGTCTCCAGCACTTACAAACATTAATATTGATTTTCCAGTGGGTGTTGAGACGGAGCAAGCCTATGGCTTTATTAGTGATCTGTATGCAGGTGAGACCATTAGTGCAGTATTCAAACTCAATGTGTTGCCTGGCTCGTTAATAGTTAGCGGTAATACAGTTGACGGTGTGTATTCAAAAAACATCGATATCGGTAAAAACAACAACACATCAGGGATAGATGTGTTGTGGGCTAGAAGCAAGATAGAGGGGTTGATGGATAAGTATTACTCCAATATGAGTTTGGTTGATCGCGACAAGACCAAGCTAGAGATTATCAGTCTGGCACTCAATTATCATTTAGTTTCTAAGTTCACCTCACTCGTTGCTGTTGATGTTACACCTGTAAGGAAACAAGACCAGCAACTAGTAAAAAAGGCTGTCAGTAGTAAGAAAGCGCTAAACAAAAACACATCTATAAGTACACCACAAACAGCTACCAGTTCAATGTTTTGGATGTTATTAGGATTATTTATTATGTTTATAGCTTATTTAACTAGGTTTAGTTCAAAGGATGCGTAAATATATTTTTCTAGGACTTGTTGGGCTAGGACTTTTTTCCTATGGAGCATACATACCACTAAAAGCAGAGTTGGCCCAATATCTTATCCATAGAGCATGGAACGAGTCAGTTTCAACAGGCAAAGAGGTTAAGCCTTGGGGTTGGGCGGATATGCACCCGGTTATGCGTATAAAGTCTACAAAACATGGCAAGGACTTGATAGTTTTGTCTGGAGACACTGGCAATGTTTTGGCTTTTGGTCCGGGCCTTAATGATAGATCTTTTTATCCAGGTGTAGGTGGCACAGCTATGATTTCTGCGCATCGAGATACACACTTTCAGTTCTTGGAAAATGTAGAAATAGGTGAAAAGTTTATAGTCAACAATAAAATTGAAAATACAGAATATTATTACGAAGTGACCAATATAAAGATTATTGATTCTGATAGACAGGGCGTTATTATTAGTCAGAATCAAGAAGAAATAAAGCTTGTTACTTGTTATCCTTTCAATACAAAGATAGCAGGTGGGCCGTTACGTTTCGTTGTAACGGCATCTTTAATCATTTAAACGGATTAAGGGTATTTAATTATTATTGTAATATTGGAAAATGCTAGAAAAATCAAGCCTTCCATTGCCATTATTAGCATGCTCATTAAACAATACAGAAGCCTGTTTACCCATCGGTATATTAGAGCCACTATCTTGAGCAACCCCAAACGCCAAACCTAAATCTTTGTTCATCAGATCAACCATGAATCCGCCCTTATAGTTATTACATGCTGGAGTTCCAGACATAACGTTAGGTACTGGATTGTATATTTCTAAAGCAAAATTGCGACCTGAACTTTTGAGCATAATGTCAGACAAAGCTTTCGGGTCTAGGCCATTTTCAATACCCATTTGTAGAGCCTCAGCGGTACCAGCCATCAGAACACTTAACAACATATTGTTGCAGGTTTTAGCAATTTGACCTGAACCTATATTGCCGGCATGAAAAATATTCTTACCCATAGCCTCTAGTATAGGCTTAGCGCGATTAAAACAACCCAACTCACCACCAACAATAAAACTCAAGGTGCCCTGTATTGCGCCACTAACACCACCTGATACAGGTGCATCGATAAAGTCAATACCAAGCTTAGCGGCAGACTCTCCAACCTGTCTTGCTGTGTTAGCATCAATGGTACTTGAATCAATCACTAGACAGCCATTAGGGAGTTGGGCAAGTAGTCCATTATCTGAATTGTATAGCTCGTATACATGTTCTCCAGCAGGCAACATACTGATTACCACCTCAGCTGAGCGCACTGCGTCTATTGCCGAGTCAGCCTTTTCCCCACCCGCAGCAACAAAATCTTTCAATGAGTCGGTTATTAAATCAAAAGCCTTAACTCTATAACCAGCCTTTACAAGATTAATGGCCATCGGTGAGCCCATATTGCCAAGACCAATAAATGCAATGTTATTCATTATTTTTTTCCTATTATTGAATTAAATTTATTCAGATTTTTTTAAATAGAAATATAGCATAAAGTTCGACTTTCACATTTAAATATATATCAAATATAGTAATCAATCAATAAACATACTTTTTTTCCAAGTGTGTTAATGATATACTATATGTCAAAATCAACCGTTTTTTATAGAAATATTCTTTTGCTTATGGGGAAAGCATTAAATTTTTATACTGTTTGTTTGCTGTTATTTTCTTCGATATTTGCAGCAAATCTTGTTGCTGGTGAATCTGAGTGTTTCGACTCGTCAAACATAAATACTCTTGGGCCGTCCGGCACTTCGTGCTCTGGAATGCTAATTGTTAACCGTTCAATGCTATTAAATGCTACCACCAGTGGTAGTGATAAATACATTACATATAATGGCGACAATTATACTTTCGGTGATAGCGCCTATGATGTTTTTACTGGCCAAGTAACGAATATGAATAAGCTGTTATCTGGAGACACATCTTTCAATGCAGATATTGACTATTGGAATGTATCAAAAGTCACCACTATGAAGATGATGTTTTATAAAGCCACCAGCTTCAATCAAGATATTGGCTCTTGGGATGTCTCTAGTGTTACCAATATGGCGAGACTATTTGAAAGAGCTACCAGCTTCAATCAAGATATTGATTCTTGGAATGTCGCAAATGTGACAAATATGAATAGCCTATTCAAACAAGCTACAGCATTTAATCAGAGCCTAAATTCATGGAATATGTCTAGCGTAATTTATGTAAAGCGTATGTTTAATGTTGCAACCAGCTTTAATCAAAATATTGGCTCTTGGAATGTCAGTAGCGTTAAAAGAATGGACCATATGTTTGCAGGGGCAAGTGCATTTAACCAAGATATTGGTTCTTGGGATGTCTCTAGCGTTAGGAATATGAGGCGTATGTTTAATAATGCCACAGCATTTAACCAAGATATTGGCTCTTGGGATGTATCTAGTGTTGTTAAATTTAACAGAATGTTTAAGCATGCATCAGCCTTTTCTCAAGACTTGACATGCTGGAATGTACAAAACATTTCTAGCACACCTAGAGCTTTTAAGGGGGGGTCTCAATTGAGCGTTGCGCAACTACCTTTTTGGGGTCAGGCTGCCTGCAACCAGAACACATTCTCAATAACACTAGCAATATCACAAGGAGTATTAACTCCGACATTTCAGCCCTCAATAACTGATTATACTGTTTCATTAAATAATAGCATAAGTTCACTAACACTTACACCAACACTAAAAGACGCCACAAGAGCTTCGGTCACTGTTAATGGTTCATCGGTAAGCTCTGGGTCAGCTTCGAGTTCTATATCTTTGAGTGTTGGCAGTAATAATATCCCTGTTATAGTTACCTCAGGATCGGGTAGCTCTACCAAGACCTATAGTGTTGTAGTTACTCGTGCATCTGGACCAGACACTACAGCGCCAGAGGTTGTTTCAGCTGCTATAGCTAGTAACGGAACCACACTAACTTTGACCCTAGATGAGTCTCTAGATGACTCTTCAACACCAAGCAATTCATCCTTCACAGTTTCAGCTGGTGGTTCAAATCTAACCATCAGCAGTATTAGTATTAGTGGAACCACAGTAACAATTACCTTGGGGAGTGCGATTGAACAAAACCAAACAGCATTGATTTCTTACTCAAAGCCATCAAGCAACCCAGTACAGGATAGTTCTGGCAACGATCTAGCTTCCTTTAGCGATACCTCGATCACAAACAATTCAACTGTAGACTCTGTAAACCCAACAATTACTAATACTAGCCCTATAGATGGGGCTGATGATGTCTTAGTTTCTTTCCATTTGTGTTTTGTGTTTGACGAGAATATTGCCGCAGGAACTGGCTATGTTAAGCTCTATAAGAGTGACAATACTCTTGTAAAAAGCTTCGATGTGACATCTTCAGATATTAGCATTACCGATAATATCGTTGAAATAAATATGTCGAGTTATTTAGAACAGGATACTAGTTATTATATTTTGGTAGAGAGTACAGCGTTTGACGACACTGCAGGAAACTCTTTTGCTGGTATAACTGACTCCACAACGTTAAACTTTTCAACCTCTTCAGATGACTCACTAGGAAATATTTCTGGAAATGCCAGGTACAGGAATGGAAATCCTTCTTCAGGAGTTACCATTAAACTATATAACAGCTCTGACAGTGTCATATCAACCACCACTACTGATGGCAATGGTTTTTATAATTTTTCCTCTTTGGATGATGGAACCTATAAGGTTGAGTTTGTGCCTGGGTCTGGTAAAAAGCCAATAGCTCATGCATTTACGGGTACTGTTAATGGCCGCTTTGTTGAGAACATAGTCATATCTTCTGGAGACACTATAGATTCATGTGACGCAATTCTTATTGACCCCAAGGGCATTATCTATGATTCAGCACAAAGGACAGCTCTAGCAAATGCTACAGTGCAACTTCTTTATGGCGGGTCTTTGGTGAGTGACTCTTGGCTAGATACATCTACTGGCTCTCCAAACAATCAGACCACATCTACAGACGGAGAGTACAGCTTTGTACTTAACAGTAGTGCCTCTAGTGGTGTCTATACTTTAAACGTAATACCTCCAACCGGATATAAATTTCAGAGCACAACAATAGCTGCAAATAGTGGGACCTATGTTCCGAATCTTGGCGGCTCTTTGGATGAGATTCAGAGCCAAACAACTGCTCCATCAACATCTCAAGATACACTATACTATCTGAGCTTTAATTTCACTATAACCGGTAGCAGCGCAACAACCTCAAATGGTGTAGTGAATAACCATATTCCGGTTGACCTGATACAATCATCAGGGACCGACTTGCTGGACTCCATAGGCTCAAAATTATCAGACCTATTAAAGCAAGACTTAGCGCAAACAGTCACTTCGCAGCAGGCTGACTTTAAACATATTATGAGAGATTCAGTTCAACGTATGATTAATGATACGTTAATAAGTTGTAATAATGATGAGCTAGATATGAGCAATTCAGGTCTATTACAAACCCTAAAATCTGGAGAACTAAAAGGCAAATTAAAACACAGATCTAATGATTGCGAAAGTGGCTCATTAACTATAACTGACTCAAAATATTCATTAACCTCGTCATCGAAAATTGGCAGACAATGGATGCTAAGCATATCAAGAATAAATGAACAGAAGGTCTCGGAAAAACAAGTAAGAGGGTGGTTTTTTGGTGGATATTACAATAAATCAAATAAAAGCTCTACAGCTACTGGAGACATACATGGTATTGGAATCAATTCAGGAGTTTATCAAACTATGGATTTTGAGCAGGGTGTATATTTAAATTCATATCTAGCTAGTACATTAGGAAGACACGAATTTGATTTAACATTTAGTGACAATACTAATCTAAATAATGGCAATATAGATGCTAACGGAAATTACCATTACCTTGCTGCATATAGTGGACTATCGATAACAGGTGAGCGTGAGTTTGAGCAATTTTCTGTTATACCTAGAGTCAGTATAGATGGGGCTTATTCAAAAACTAAAGATGCCACAGTAACTGCAAAACAGCTCTCTACCCAACAAACAGGAACTCTTAAGGTTGTACCTTACAAGGGTGCAAGGGCAGATTTAGAGGTTATTTTTTCTAGTGAAAAATCCAGCAACCAGAATAGTGATAATGTTGAATCCAATGTCTATGAGTTTGCACCTCGATATTCATGCTCTAGCAGAGTTGGTGTAGTTAGTAATGATTGCGGTTATGGTGGCTATATGAAAATTATAATCGACAATTCAAATAAAGCTAAGCTAGAATTTTTACTTGACTATGAAGACGTAGGCGACATTAGAAGGTCACTAGCAAATTTCGGTTATAGCTACCCTATACTTAATAGTGGGACTGTTGAGGCTGGCTATGACATATCTAGTGATGGTGACAATAGTGCAAAAGTTAATCTCGAGATAAAGTATTAAGGTTTGTTTATTTTATAGTCAATTCAAAATCTCATAGCAAGCACCCATAGTATGGTAGTCGGTCTTGCCTGCAGAACTCTTTATCAGTAAACGTAGGTCTCATTGCATAAAGTATTATTTAAATTTATTAATAATTATGTCAGTATTGAAATAGCCATAAAGGTTTGGCTTTAGTGTTAATCAATAAAACATGGTATATTAATAATCCTTTGATTATATCCTTATAGATGGAAAAATTAGCAATTATTGATGATGATGCTGAGATACTTCAGTTACTAAATCAGTACCTTACAAAAAATGGTTTCGAGGTCCATTCATATGCCGATGGTGAGTCGTTCTTGGATCAAGACTATAACCAATTCAGTTTACTGGTTCTTGATATCGGGCTGCCAGGTATAGATGGTCTAGAGGTATGCCGTAGATTGCGACAAGACTCCACAATTCCAATAATTATGTTGACAGCAGCTAGCGACGACTTTGACAGAATATTAGGGCTTGAGCTTGGGGCTGACGATTACGTCAGCAAACCATTTAACCCTAGAGAGCTTTTGGCTAGAATTAAGGCGCTACTAAGGAGAGTCAAAGTAGACCATAATAGTGACTGCCAAATTAATATAAACCATGCCGCCAGAGAGGCATCCGTGGAGGGTGTTAAAGTAGCATTAACCGGTGCAGAGTTTGATTTATTGTGTGTCCTACAAAAGCATGTTGGAATGGTACAAAGTAGGGGTCAGATAGGAGAATCTTTGCGCGGCAGGAGGACCCTTCCAGATGACAGATCTATTGACACAATTGTGAGCCGTTTACGTCACAAGCTTAGTGCCCATTTTGAAGGCGAGATTATTCAAAGTGTGCGCGGCAAGGGTTACGTATTACTTTCTAAGTAATTAATAATATTAGGCTAAATAAATACAGCAAAATTGCTGGGCTATATTTTTTTTGCCACATTATGATACACATTGACAAAGTCAACAAGATATACTTGACTTGGTTGAACATTGTACTAAGCTAACTAAACCAAAAACAGAGTTATTTACTGATACATTAAAAGATAAGTGAGCATAAAAAATCTAATAATTAATTGGATGCTACCAAAAACTATAGCTGCCAGAATGACAGCTGCACTATTTATCGGCATACTGGTTGCGCAATTACTAGGAACTCTGCTCTGGATTGAACAACTAAAGTCATCAGAAAGAAACCGCCTTGTTGAAGTGTCCCAAACCATGGGCTCACGTATTGGCCAAACGGTAGAGTTTTTCGGTAAATTGCCGAAGCAATATAGACACATGGTTCTTGACCAATTACGAGACATGGGAGGTACCAGGTTTTTTGTTTCGGTAAATAAAATATATATCGACCTTGAAGAGATTAATGAGACTGAGTTTTCATTGCTAGTCCGTTCCAATTTGCAGGATAGTATTTTTGCTCAAACAGGAGCGCTTAAAAATATGCAGATCCAGTTTGTAGACTTTGAAAACCTCAAAATTCTGTCTGGCGATAACTTAATGGTTGATTTGCCACCAAAATGGAAAAGATTTGCATTACTAGAGCCTGGAGACTCTAGTCCAGTTGCTGTTGTACAATTCCCTATAGAGAGTGAGTGGATGTATCTGGCAGCAGTCATACCAGAAGGTAATGTAATGACTGGTATAGAGTGGCTAACAAATGAACGCATAATCAGTCTTATAGTAGTATCTATTACCGTTTTGATGCTTACAATTTTATTTGTAAGGTGGATAGTTTCGCCATACAAGTTATTAGCTAATCAGGCAGACCTGTTGGGTAAAGGGCGTAAGTTGCGACAATTGCCAGAACAAGGGTCCAGAGAAATGAAAACCACAATAAGGGCTTTTAATGCTATGGCCAGACGTATTCAAAAGTTTATCTCTGAAAGGGAGCAGTCCTATGCTGCTATATCTCACGACCTAAAGACACCACTAACCAGAGCCCGTTTAAGGGTAGAGAATTTAGAGGACGGAGAGATGAAAGATAATCTTATAGGGGATCTTGATTATTTAGATACCATGGTGAAGGGCAGTCTACAGGTTATGACTGATGGCACTATTTATGAGAACTCTAAATCAATAGATTTAAACGATATGCTTTATGTACTTACTAGTAAAGAGAAGATTTCCGGTCTACCTGTTAGTCTAGATATAAAGGACAAAATCACAATCAAGGGTAGACCTTTGGCAATTGAGAGGTTGTTTTCTAATCTAATCAATAACGCCCTAACCTATGGAAAGGGGGTTGAGATTAGCGCAGAAAAATTAAATGGAGAGATAATCATAAAGATTATGGATCGAGGACCAGGACTCAGTGATGAGGAAAAAGTTAACGTGTTTGAGCCTTACTATCGTCTAGAACACAATATAAGTAGCAATCACTCCGGTTTAGGTTTGAGTATAGCACGTAATATTGTAAATATTCATGGCGGAGAGATAGAGCTCAAAGACCGTCAGGGTGGTGGACTTATAGTTGAGGTCTACTTCCCGTCATAAACTTTGCACAACTTTGTAACAATTTGTAACAAAACAAGACCTTTCGACTTTTTTCTTATTCTACTATGGATATATTGTTCTCAATGACGAGTTCAATTAACTACAAGAGGAAAAACAATGAAACAAAATATGAAAATGACGTCACTGGCTGCGGCTGCCTTTATGGCAAGCTCTACAGCATTCAGTGCTGGAGAAGTTGAAGTTCTTCATTGGTGGACTAGTGGCGGTGAAGCAGCTAGTGTTAATTACTTAAAAGAGAAACTAGACGGTGCAGGTGTTAGCTGGAGCGATTTCGCTGTTGCTGGCGGTGGCGGTGAGAATGCTATGACAGTATTAAAGTCTCGCGCTATTTCTGGTAACCCACCTACTGCAGCTCAAATTAAGGGCCCATCTATTCAAGAGTGGGGTGATCTTGGATTTTTAGCAGATATTGATGCAGTCGCAAAAGAAAATAACTGGGACGGTCTTTTGCCTAGTGTTGTTTCAGATGTAATGAAACATAACGGTAAGTATGTTGCAGCACCTGTAAATGTACACCGTGTTAACTGGCTATGGTCTAACCCAGAGGTATTCCGTAAGTCAGGAGCAACAATTCCAACTACTTGGGATGACTTTATGGTTCAAGCCAAAAAGATCCAGGATGCTGGATACATTGCACTAGCTCATGGCGGACAGGCTTGGCAAGATGCTACAGTTTTTGAGGCTGTTGTTCTTGGTGTTGGCGGTCCAGAATACTATCAGAAAGCTTTCGTAGAGACAGATATAGCTGCACTTGAGAGTGACACCACAACTGCAGTATTTGAGACTTTCGGTAACTTACGTCAGTTTATCGACTCTAACTCACCTGGACGTGATTGGAATGTAGCTACCTCTATGGTAATTAATGGAGACGCTGCTATGCAGATCATGGGTGACTGGGCTAAGGGCGAGTTCAAGGTTGCAGGCAAGAGTGTAGGTACAGACTATACATGTACAGCTGCACCAGGAACTTCTGGTAGCTTTACATTTAATGTAGACTCTTTTGCTTTCTTTAGTCAATCTGACTTTAACAACCAGCAAGCGCAAAAAGTTATGGCTAAAGAGATCCTTGGATCTGACTTCCAAGAAGTATTTAACCTTAACAAGGGGTCAATCCCTGCACGCTTAGGTATGTCAAGAGATAAGTTCGATTCTTGTGCACACGACTCTATGGACGCTTTTGTTGCTAGCTCTCAGACTGGCGGATTAGTTCCAAGTTTTGCCCACGGAATGGCGGTTTCATCTGCAGTTTCAGGAGCTATATATGATGCTGCTACAAACTTCTTTAACTCTAACCAGAGTGCAGCAGAAGGTGCAAGTCAGTTAGTTAGTGCTGTTAAGGCAGCTAAGTAGGCTTTAATCGAGAATTAATCAAGGGCTATGAGTGTTACTCTCCTTCTCTGAATAGTCACTGATTATGTTACATTGGAGCTTCCATTAAACAAAAAAAAATGGAAGCTCCTTTTTTTAAAATTGGTCAATAAGCATTAGTGATAATAATAAATGTTTGTTATATTATGGCCATGACAGTTTGGTTTATATTTTTTACTGAAAGAATTTATTATTAATGGGATATCACAGTGTTTAATTTTTTAGAAAGAAACCTTCCAAAAATAATTATTGCTCCAACAACACTAGCAATGATAGTGTGTATGTATGGATTTATATTGTGGACAGGGGTCTTATCATTAACAAAAAGTCGTATGATGCCTCAATGGGAGTTCGTTGGTCTAGAGCAGTATATCCGTTTATTTCAAAACCCTAGATGGCATGTAGCACTTGATAATCTATTAATATTTATAGTTTTGTTTATTGCAATATCACTCATTATTGGTCTTTTGTTGGCAATATTTCTTGATCAAAGGATTCGCGCTGAAGGGGCAATAAGAACTATTTATTTATATCCGATGGCGATTTCATTTATTGTCACAGGTACAGCATGGAAGTGGATTTTGAATCCTGGTCTTGGTATAGAAAAGATGTTCCGTGATATGGGGTTTGCAGATTTTGAATTTAGATGGCTTGTAGAGCAGGAAATGGCAATCTATACCATTGTTATAGCTGCAGTATGGCAATCTAGCGGTTTTGTGATGGCAATGTTTTTGGCTGGACTTCGTGGGGTAGACGATAACCTAGTGAAGGCAGCTAAAATTGATGGTGCATCAACTATCAAGTCATACTGGTATGTCATATTGCCGATAATGAGGCCGGTATTTTTTAGTGCAATAGTGATTCTTACACATATCGCTATTAAGAGCTTTGACCTAGTACAAGCATTAACAGGGGGAGGCCCTGGCTATGCCTCTGACTTGCCAGCCAACTTTATGTACACCTTTGCATTTAATAGAGCACAAATGGGCTTGGGCGCTGCCAGTGCAATTATTATGCTGTTCGGAGTCTTGGCAGTTCTTATACCTTATCTGTATTCAGAATTACGGGAGCGACCAGCATGAATATTAACAAGCTTTCCCATATAAATTTGGGCCGCACATTAATCTATTTGATACTTATATCTTTTGCAATTGTATATTTGGCTCCACTATATGTGATGTTTTCTACATCACTAAAAGATATCGAAGAGATCCGTAGCGGAAACCTACTAGCTCTACCAAACGACCCAACACTTTATGCATGGGGGAAGGCCTGGTCTTCAGCATGCACAGGGAGTGAATGTAATGGTCTAGCGCCATTTTTTTGGAACAGCGTCAAGATAGTATTCCCAGCGGTAATAATATCAACAATTATTGGTGCATTTAACGGCTATGTTTTATCTAAATGGAAATTCAAAGGTAGCGAGCTACTATTTGGGGCACTCCTTTTCGGGTGCTTTATTCCTTTCCAGGTGATACTATTGCCGATGGCAATACTTTTATCTAAGTTAGGTCTATCTAATACCGTTTCAGGCCTAGTTTTAGTGCACGTTATATATGGCGTAGCCTTCACTACCTTATTTTTTCGTAACTACTATGTAGGTATTCCAACAGAGCTAGTTCGTGCAGCAAGACTAGATGGTGCTGGATTTATAGATATTTTCAGGTATATATTTCTACCACTATCAACCCCAATAGTAGTGGTAACTGTGATTTGGCAATTTACCCAGATCTGGAACGACTTCTTGTTTGGTGTTGTCTATTCTGGTTCTGGAACGCAGCCTATAACAGTGGCATTAAATAACTTGGTAAATACCTCAGTAGGAGGTAAAGAGTATAACGTAGATATGGCTGCAGCAATTATTGCAGCTTTGCCTACACTGATAGTTTATGTTTTTGCAGGAAAGTACTTTGTTCGTGGCCTAACTGCAGGGGCTGTTAAGGGATAGGCTAGCTTATTAAGTATTAAATATATTATTAAAATGGACAACAATATGGGACATATACAACTCAAAAATGTTTGCAAATCTTTCGGTTCAACTGAGGTTTTAAAGGATATCGATCTAGACATTGAAGATGGCGAACTGTTAATTCTAATCGGACCCTCTGGGTGCGGCAAGTCAACCCTTATGAATCTGATAGCAGGACTCGAAGATATCACTAGTGGTCAAATAGTTATTGCCGGTAGTGATGTTTCTGATAAGTCACCTAAGGATAGAGATATAGCTATGGTGTTCCAGTCATATGCACTCTACCCTACAATGAATGTGGCACGTAATATAAGTTTTGGCTTAGAAATGCGTAAGGTACCAAAGGATGAACAAGAGAAGACAGTAAACAAGGTAGCAGAGTTACTGCAAATAGACCATCTATTGGACCGTAAGCCGGGACAGCTTTCTGGTGGACAGAGACAAAGAGTTGCTATGGGTAGGGCTTTAGCAAGGTCACCAAAGGCATTTCTGTTTGATGAGCCATTATCTAACCTAGATGCAAAGTTAAGGGTTGAAATGAGAACCGAAATTAAGAAGCTACATCAAAGGCTAGGTACAACTATAGTTTATGTTACCCATGATCAGGTAGAGGCCATGACATTGGCAAACAGGATTGCTGTACTAAAGGACGGAATAATACAGCAACTAGGGACACCCTATGAAATTTATAATGATCCTGCCAATCACTTTGTTGCTGACTTTATGGGTTCACCGGGTATGAACTTTGTTGAGTGTGTTGTGTTTGAAGATAAACTAATTATTCAGAGTGGTTCGCAAAACTATCAGTTATCAGTGCCTTGCTCAGATGCAATCAAGAGTTCTGGACTTGAGAGTGTATTACTTGGTATAAGACCGGAGATGCTTACAGATCCAAAGCCACACGAAAATAACCCATATATTCACGATATTCTTTTTGATGTAGAAGTTACAGAACCTATGGGAGCGGACACTATAGCGATAGGAAAATGGAACGATACTGAGTTACAGGTAAGGCTTAGTCCAGAGTCTGGCGAGACTGCAGGTGAAGGTTTAAAGTTGCAGGTTGATACAAGTAAGGCAATAGTTTTCGATCCCAGAAACGGTGAAAGGGTTCGCTGATGATTTTTTTATATAAGATATAACGCTTCTTTTAATTGTGCTAAGTATGGCTGTCAACCACCTAGCATTAATATGCATAATTAAACAATACATATGATAAGCAATAGCCAAAACAATAGTAGCGAAACCATTAGCCAGGATTTTGTGTTGTTTGGAAGTCTAGGGGACTTATCGTTGCGCAAACTTTTGCCTTCCTTTTATCATTTAGAGAGTGCAGGATTTTTGGACAAATCTTTGTCTATACATTGCGTTATACGTGATGATAATGAGACCAATAAATTTTATGAGAAGTTAAAAGAATCTATACAAAATAATGTCAATGAGGATGACTATAGTGGTGACACTTTTGATACATTGATTAGTAGAATTAATTGTATTAGTTTAGATTTAACAGACCCTAGTGGATATAAAAAGTTAAAGCAATCGATACCTAAAAATGGTAGCGTTACTAGTTATTATTTCGCATTACCGCCAAGTATGATTGAGTTAGTTTGTGACAATTTAAATGACAATGGAATTATCAACAAGGAATCTAAAATTGTCATTGAAAAACCTATCGGGGTTGACTATAAATCAGCCAAAGATGTGAATGATAAGCTTGCTAAATATTTCGATGAGGAACAGATATATAGAATAGATCACTATTTAGGCAAAGAGACTGTACAGAACTTGATAGCGCTACGCTTTGCTAATTCAATTTTCGCTAGCCAGTGGAACTCTAAATGTATCGAATATATAGAAATAACTGCCGCAGAGACTATCGGTATTGAGGGTCGATGGGGTTACTATGATGATGTAGGGCAGATGATAGATATGGTTCAAAGCCACCTATTACAGTTACTTTGCCTTCTCGCTATAGAGCCACCTAATGAACTGAATGCTTTAAATATAAGGTATGAAAAAGAGCAGGTACTAAAGGCACTAACCCCAATTAAAGATAACATTATTAGAGCCCAATATGTTGATGGCAAAGTTTTAGGTGAGTCAGTACCTGGTTATCTAGAAGAGGATGGCGCAAATACTCAAAGTGAAACTGAAACATACATCTGTATGCGCGCAGAGATTTCCAACTGGAGATGGTCTGGGACCCCATTTTATTTGCGTACAGGAAAAAGATTGTCAGAAAAGCTTACCCAAATAATTATCCACTTTAAGCCTGACCAGCACTTTATTTTCGACCAAGATCAACAACAACTTGCCGGTAATGTATTGATAATAAAATTACAACCAACTGAAGGTATATCTCTAGAAGTAGTAACAAAGAATCATGGAATTGATAAAGGTATGAGGCTTAGAAAAGATCCATTGTATCTTGACTTTTATAAATCTCAAAAGGTCTCACGAATGCCTGGCGGTTATGAAAAAATGTTGCTAGAATTATTAAACTCAGAGCAAAGAATGTTTCTAACCAGAAAGGAGGTCGAATTGTCCTGGAAATGGTGCGACCAAGTTACCAAAGCATTCGAAAATTCATCACAAAAGTTATGCCAATATAGATCCGGATCAAATGGACCAGAGGAGGCCAAACAGATGATTGAAAAGTATGGACATAAATGGTATGAAGACAGATAGACCAGAATACTTGCCAAGCAAAGTTAAATGGAATAGCGCTAGCACAGAAGAGGAGTTAGCTATACATCTAACCCAAGACATAAAACAAATGTTCATAGAGCTGATTGCCAGTAATATGCGCTCTAGTTTGGCAGTTTCAGGAGGCTCAACACCGATAAATCTTTTTCAAAAAGTGTCCAAACTAAATATTCAATGGGAATCGATAGACATAACCCTAATAGACGATCGCTGGGTAGAGCCAACCCACAAAGATAGCAATGAATTATTAGTAAGAAAGAACTTGTTACGCAACAACGCTTTGAATGCAAATTTTATTCCCCTTAAAAACAGCTCAAATAGCGCTGAAGATGGGCAAGCTTTGTCTGAAAAGTCTCTTGGTATACTAAGAAATCCATTAGATTTGGCTATACTCGGGATGGGTAACGATGGGCACACAGCTTCTCTATTTCCGTGCAGTGAGGATTTACCTTTGGCTATGGATATTAACAACAAAAGCAAGTGCATTGCTGTAAATCCAAACACCGCACCATACGAACGTATAAGCCTAACAAGATCTATGATATGTAAATCAAGAAACATAGTTCTTTATATAGTCGGTGAGCAGAAACTAGAAACTCTCGAAAAGGCGATAAAAAACAAAGACCCAAATATAATGCCAATTTATGCTTTTTTGGAGCATGGTTTGAGTATATATTGGAGTCCATAACTAAATTAAATGGGTGATAAATGAATAAATATAATTTAATCGGGGATATAGGGGCAACAAATACCAGACTCGCTATTGTCAAAGATGGCACTGCAGGGTTAGAGAGTATTCGCTACCTACCATGCGCCGAATATAATAATTTGCAGAGCGCTATTAATTATTATTTGACTGAACTTCCTCAGATAGATATAAATTCAGCCTGCTTCGCTATCGCTGGCGCTGTACACACAGAGACATTCAAACTAGCCAACAATAATTGGCAGGTAAATAAGGGTGACGTCGTGTCAGCACTAAACAACATTAATGTTACATGGGTTAATGACTTTACTGCACAAGCTATAGCCACAACAATACTGTCTGAAAAAGACATAGTAGTTATTAATCAAGGCTTAATACAAAAGAACAGAGCCAGACTGGCAATCGGTTCAGGTACTGGGCTAGGGGTTTGTGGATTAATTCCTGCAAAGAATGAATGGGTTCCGGTTATGGGAGAGGGTGGACATGTTGACTTTGCCCCCAACTCAGAGCTTCAGTTTGAAGTCATGCAGATACTACAAAAACAATTTGGGCATGTCTCAGTGGAGCGTATTTTGTCTGGCCCCGGTATTGTAAATCTTTATCGCGCACTTGCAACGATTAACCAAGAAAAGGTTAAATTTACTACTCCAGCACAAATAACCAATGCAGCAAATGAATCTGAACCAGACCAACTATGCTACGAAACTTTGCA
>JASLYC010000057.1 GCA_030739975.1 Gammaproteobacteria bacterium | reverse complement strand
TCTTTGGTTTTTTGCTTAAGCAAGATAACCATTTCGCGTAGAATCAGCTCGTTTATACGTTCAACTCGGTGAGAAGAATGATCTGGCATTAATAGTTAAAGAGTTCTGGCACTCTCTATACGCTCAAATACTTCTATCTGGTCTCCTGGCTGAACATCAGTATAGTTGAGAACCCCTATGCCACATTCTGTGCCAGATTTAACCTCTTTGACGTCATCTTTAAAGCGCCTGAGTGACTCAAGTTCACCCTCATAGATAACAACACTATCACGCAAAACGCGAATCGGACTATCGCGCCTTACTACTCCCTCGTCAACCATACAGCCTGCAATATCGCCAAACTTAGGAGACTTAAATACATCTTTGACGCTGGCAATTCCTATAATATTCTCGCTCAACTCTGGGCTCAACATGCCACTCATGATTGCTTTCACATCATCTATTAGGTTATATATGATTGAGTAATATTCAATCCTCACACCCTCATTGTCGGCAGTTTTCCTTGCAACAGCATCAGCTCTAACATTAAAACCAAGAACCAGTGCGTCAGAAGTCGCTGCAAGTGTTATGTCTGTGTTATTAATACCACCAACACCGCTAGATACTACTTTTACTTTTACTTCATCGGTTGAAAGTTCTTCTAATGACTCTACCAAAGCCTGAGCTGACCCTCTAACATCTGATTTGACTAACACGTTGACTGTAGATATGTCTCCCTCTTCCATCTGTTGCAAGAAGTTTTCCATTTTAGATGCTTGCTGTTTTTGCAGTTCCGCTTCGCGATCTCTAGTTTTCCTAAAGTCGGCAACTTCACGTGCCTTACGTTCAGACTCTACCACTAAAACCTCGTCGCCTGAGTTAGGCACACCAGACAGTCCAAGAACCTCTACAGGTGTAGATGGCCCTGCCTCCTTGACTGGCTTGCCGTTGTCATTGACAATCTGCTTTACCTTTCCGTATTCAAGTCCGGCAATCATAATGTCGCCTTTTTTTAGAGTTCCAGACTGAACCAATACAGTTGTTACTTTACCACGACCTTTGTCCAGACGTGCCTCTAGAACAGTGCCATTAGCTGGCGCGTCAATTACAGCAGCAAACTCTAGGATTTCTGCAGTCAAAGAAATTGCACTAAGAAGTTCATCTATCCCTTCACCTGTGTGTGCTGAAACTGGAACCATAATCACATCTCCGCCCCAATCTTCTGATATCACATCGTGAGTTGAAAGTACTTGTTTAATCTTGTCGGGAGTTGCACCCTCCTTGTCCATCTTGTTTATAGCAACAATGATAGGTACATCAGCATCTTTGGCGTGTTTAATAGACTCTACTGTCTGTGGCATAACCCCGTCATCAGCTGCAACAACTAGAATTACGATATCTGTTGCATTTGCTCCACGAGAACGCATTTTTGAGAATGCGGCGTGCCCTGGAGTATCAATAAATGTTATAGCGTTGCCATTTGATTTAACCTGATATGCGCCGATATGTTGAGTAATCCCTCCAGCCTCGCCATCGGCAACCTTTGCTTTACGTATGTAATCTAACAGTGATGTTTTACCGTGATCCACATGTCCCATAATAGTAACCACTGGAGGTCTTGGACTGGTGTCGCCTTGGTTCTCGAGTTCTTCATGCAAAATATCTTCAACAGTTTCCTCTTTACTAGCTATACCGTTATGCCCCATTTCTTCAACCACCAAAAGCGCTGTATCTTGATCTATAACATCATTTAGAGTTGCCATAACGCCCATACCCATTAGAACCTTAAGGACTTCGCCGGCCTTGGTGGTCATTTTTTGTGCAAGGTCAGATATTTTAATATTTTCTGATACATAAACATCATGCACAACCTTTTCTACCGGTTTATTAAATCCGTGCTGGGCTTGTTCTTCTTGTATCTTCAGTGATAAGCGAGTTCTCTCTTTCTTTTTTAGTTTTCTTTTTGGATTGTGATGAGCCACATGTAGCTGTTTTCGTCCGGCTGCATCAGTAGAGTTGCGCATCCTTTTAGGTTTCTTCTCTTTCTTAGGATCATCTTTTTTCTCAGTAGGAGCTGTCTTTTGTGGTTCTTCTTTGGTTGGCTGTTTAGCCTTTTCATTGGGCAAATCTTTTTTGGCTTTTTGGGCTTGCTCTTGCTCTCTTTGTAAGCGTATTACCTCTTTTCTTTTGGCATCCTGTTCTAGCAATCTTTTGTCTGCCTCTTGCCCTACCTTTAGAGCCTCTTGTGCTTTGATTGCAACATCATTAGGAATGGTACTCGTATCCTCAGCTTCTTTAACTGGTTTGACTCGCTTTTTCTTTACTTTTATTTTTATGCCGCTAGTAATCTCAGTGCTTGACTTGTTAGGGTTTCTAGAGACCGACATGCTTGATTTGTTACTAGAACGTTTAGATAAACTGTTCATTAATATCTTTCTTTCCTCTGCAGAAATAGCAGAGTCAGCATTTTTGTCTGCAATTCCAGCGTTTGCAAGAATTGATATCACCTGTTCAGGTGTCTTTTTCAGTAATTTAGCTAAAGTTTCTACTGTATGTGCCATATGACCTTATTGTTTTTATAATCAATAAAAAAAATACTACTATATTAATCAAACCACCCTTCGTTCTCTCTGGCACTCATAATTATGGAGGATGCCAAATCCTTTTCTATGTCTTGTATATCTAAAAGTTCATCTATAGACAATTCCGCCAAAGCGTCAACGGTTATTATATCGGCTTCAATCAAAGCCTGCACTAAGTCTTCATCAACGCCCTCAACACTCATAAGCGTTTCGCTTGACTCTGCATCCCCAAGCGCTTGAACAAGTTGTGCGTCACCGGCACGCTCTTGGAGTTCCTCTACCATAGCTGCGTCAAATTCTTCTATAGCCTCTAAGGTTCCAGCCTCTGCATCGGCAACCTCATCAACACTACCAAACCCTTCCTCTATTAGTACTCCTGCGACCTCGGAATCGACTCCCAACTGGTCAGCCAGTTTTTCGCTTATTTTTTGTGTTTCTTCAGCTTGTTTTTCACCAGACTCACTAAGAGACATCACGTTTAGTTTCCAGCCCGTTAAACGGGAAGCTAACTTGATATTTTGTCCTCCACGACCAATCGCCAATGCTAGCTGGTCATCCTTTACTGCAACGTCTATAAGGTGCTTATCTTCATCAACAACTATAGAGCTAACCTCCGCTGGAGCCATAGCGTTAATTACAAACTGAGCAGGTTTCTCATCCCACAATATAATGTCTACTCGCTCTCCATTTAGCTCATTTGATACCGCCTGAACACGTGCACCTCGCATACCAATACATGACCCTATAGGGTCAATCCTCTTATCTTTTGCTCTTACCGCTAATTTTGAACGAAGTCCAGGGTCTCTGGCTCCTGATATTATTTCAATTACGCCTTCTGATATTTCAGGAACCTCCATCTCGAAGAGCTGAATCATCATTTCATTTACGGTACGGCTTAAAAATATTTGAGCACCTCTGGGTGTGGATTTAACCTCCTTTATGTAAGCCCTAAGTCGGTCATTTTTTCTCACTGACTCATTAGGAATTAGGTCAAATTTAGAAATCATTCCGTCAACACCGCCCATATCAACATAAACATTGCCTCTATCGATACGTTTAACAGTAACAATAACAACCTCTCCAACCCTTTCAGAGTAGTCACTTACGATTACCTCTCTCTCTGCTTCTCGGACCTTTTGTATTATTACCTGCTTTACAATTTGAGCCGCAATACGGCCGAAAGCTTCGGTCTCAATTGGTTCTCTTTTGTAGCTATCTATTTCTAGTCCTTCGGTGTCCTTCTGATAAATATGAAGTTGAGTGTCAAAGCTTGTTCCGTCATCGTCAACGAATGACTCTCCATCTGCGATCACTTGCCACTGTCTGTATGTACTGAATTGCCCTGTATCTCTGTCAATCTCAACGATAGCATCTATATTGCTGCGTTTTTTTGTTGCTACAGATAGAGCCTCCTCCAACGAAACTAAAACATCCTCTTTGGAAATGTTCTTCTCATTAGAGATTGCCTCAACCATTAAAAATAATTCTTTGCCTTCCACTTCTATCTCCTAAAAATTAGCAACCAAGTTTGCTCTCTCAATCATCTCTATTTCCAACGTAACAGATTCAAGCTCTGTTAATAGCTCTATGGTATTGTGAACTTCGCTAACACTACCTATAGTGCCTCTAAATTTACGTTGCCCGTTAATTGGTCTCACCATTCTTAGCTTAACCTCACTACCTAAAAACCTTTGATAGTGACTTATATTAAATAACGGCCTTTCAATGCCTGGCGAAGAAACCTCTAGATTGTATTGACCGGTAATAGGGTCCTCCACATCAAATATAGCACTTATTTGTCGAGAAACTTTCTCGCAGTCATTAATACCAACACCCATATCTGAGTCTATATAAACTCTCAAAACACTGTGCTTGCCGCTTGCTATATACTCAACGCCAACCAACTCATAACCCATATCCGTAACTACGGGCTCAATAAGATTAACAATTTTATCAGTAATTTTCGCCATCAATTTATTATCAATTACACTGTGCAATTAACAAAACGGTCTTTGTTTACTAAGAATACACAGCAAATATACAAAAACCCCCAACAAAAACCCCCTAAAAAGGGGGTCGTAAATTTGGTAGCGGGGACAGGATTTGAACCTATGACCTTCGGGTTATGAGCCCGACGAGCTACCGAACTGCTCCACCCCGCACTAAAGGCGGCAATGATACGCTAGATTATAGGTTATTTCAAGGCTATTATGCAAAAATAACACCCGATTGGCCTACATATAAATACCCTCAACAACATATATTTAATAATTTTCTAAAAACTTATTAAATGACAAATTTATTCGGTCTTTTGTCAATCAATTGATTGCTCTAAGGCCTAGCATCTGTAATTCCTATCTAACTAATTTATATATTATTTATATTTGCTTTGTATATTTTATAAACTGCCTATAAATAATTTATATTTTTTGTTTTATTTTTTGATATAAATTTGATTTGATTTGCAATTAATAGTTTCTATAAACTTAATCTATAATAGTGCTATGAAACATATCAAAATTGCTGTATTAATGGATGATATAGCTAGCATCAACCCAAAAAAGGATTCATCTTTAGCGATGATGTTAGAGGCAAGCAGAAGAAACTGGTCAATATTTACCTTTGACACGCAAAATATGTTCGCAATGAATGGCGATGTATATGCAAATGCATCAAAGACCACCGTAAATGATAGCCCCAATAACTGGTTTCATAAAGACTCAACTCAGACATTACCTCTAAAAGAGTTTGACGTAATATTGATGCGTAAAGATCCGCCTTTTGATATGGACTATATTTATGCCACCTATCTTCTAGAGCAGGCAGAAAATGACGGAACTTATGTCGTAAATAAACCTCAATCGTTAAGAGATGCAAATGAAAAACTGTTCTCGTTGAATTTCCCTAAATGCATACCCGAGACACTAGTAAGTGCAAATATAACTCAAATAAAGGCATTCATAGAACAACAAAAAGTTGCTGTCGTAAAACCGCTTGACGGTATGGGTGGCAAAGACATCTTCAAACTAACTCATGGTGACGATAGTGTAGACAAGATAACAAATTACCTAACCAACAATGGCAATAGACAGATAATAGTCCAAAAATTTATAAAAGAGATAGTAAAAGGAGATAAGCGCATACTTTTGATTGACGGTGAGCCGATCGATTATGCACTTGCTAGAATGCCTGCAAAGGGAAGCTTTAAAGGCAATCTTGCTGCAGGGGCTAAAGGCATTGGCCAACCACTTAGTCGCCAGGACAGATACCTTTGTAAACAGGTATCTAAGGTGTTGAAAGAAAAAGGTTTAGTTTTTGTAGGGCTTGATGTTATTGGGGACTTTATTACTGAAATAAATGTAACCAGTCCTACCTGTATTCGAGAATTAGACAGTCAATTCAACCTAAACATTGCCAGTGAGTTGTTTGATTTTATTGAACAGAAAATACGTACCTAGTTAGGGCTAGTCCGGCGCCTAATGCTGACAAAGACAACAATACATTAAGAAATATATTTAGGCCTGCCTGTGAATAATTACCTGCACCTATCATCTCAATTGATTCCCAGGATAAGGCAGACATAGTCGTCAGAGATCCCGTTAATCCTACCAACAACATCAACCTATAGCTCTCACTAAGTGCTGCCTTTTCGAGCACAATAACCACGAATACCCCTGCCAAAAATGATCCAATTATGTTGGCGCAAAGTGTTCCAAAAGGGAAACCCCTGCCAAACATTTGTGTCATCAGTTCAGTTAAATAATAGCGCACAGTTGCGCCTATTGTTGCACCTGCTCCGATAGTAACGACTGTTGAAAGTATACTCACTGTTTCTGTCTTAAATGTTTAAGCTTCTCGCTGATTTTAATTTCTAAACCTCTGTCAGTTGGAAGATAATACTCTTTTTCGCCCAGCTCTGTTGGGAAATAGTTCTGCCCCAAAGCTATTGCTCCTGGCTCATCGTGAGCATAACGATATCCTTTTCCAAAACCTATATCACTCATAATTGCTGTATTTGAGTTGCATAAATGTTTTGGCACCGCCAAATCAAGGCTATTCTTAGCATCATCCATGGCTTCACTAAACGCTTTGTATATTGCATTTGATTTTGGTGCTACGGCACAATATACTGCTGCCTGTGCTATAGCTCTGTCACCCTCTTTAGCGCCAACACGGTTATATATGTCCCATGCATTCAGTGTAATTTCTAGAGCCCTAGGGTCAGCGTTACCGATATCTTCTGAGGCGATTGCTAACAAACGTCTTGCTATCACTTTGGCATCACAACCTCCAACTAGCATCCTAGCCATCCAATATAGTGCACCATCTGGGGACGAGCCACGAACAGATTTATGGAAGGCTGATAATTGTTGATAATATATATCTCCATTTTTGTCAAATGAGCTAATTTTGTCTTGCAATAGTTGATCTATGGATTCAATATCCAAACTATTTAAATTAGCCATGGATATCTGTTCAATAATGTTAATAAGCCTTCTTGCGTCTCCGCTACTAGCATTAATTATTTGCATTTTTGCTTTGTCGTCGGAGATTTCTAAAGACTCGTGCTTTAGAGCTTTGCTTAGTATTTGATCTAGTTCTTTGTAGTTTAATGGATTTAATATATAAACACTTGAACGAGAGAGTAGAGCTGAGTTTAATTCAAAAGAGGGGTTCTCGGTGGTTGCACCAACTAATATTATCAGGCCTGACTCAATATGAGGCAAGAAGGCGTCCTGCTGGGCTTTATTAAATCGATGGATTTCGTCAACAAAGAGTATGGTCTGTTTGCCAATTTGTTCGAACTTTTTAGCATTTTCTACTATACTTCTTAGTTCCTTAACTCCCCCTAAAACAGCGCTAAGTTCAGCAAAATAACCGTTAATCTGTGAGGCAATAATCCTTGCTAATGTAGTTTTTCCAGAACCCGAAGGGCCCCAAAGAATCATTGAATGCAATTTATTATTATTTATAGCCTGAGTTAAAGCCTTGCCATCACCTAATATATGCGACTGACCATAAAATTCATCTAAATTTTTTGGCCTTAATATTTCGGCTAAAGGGGTTTGATTCATAAATTTAGCTTTACCTCCTTAAAGCCCATATCTTCACTTAATATTAAGATAATTGATAAATTTAGTTTATTGGCTAAATCTATAGCGCGATCACTCCCCATAACCATCATAGCTGTTGCGTAAGCATCTGCAATCATGGTTTTGGGGTGAATAACGCTCACTGAAGCCAGGTCACTTTTGACTGGTAGGCCAGACGTAGGATCAATTATATGGTTATATTTTTCTCCCTCCCAGATAAAAAAGTTTCGATAGTTGCCTGAAGTGGCTATAGCATTATTGTTGAGTGTTATTGCTATGGCTCCCTGTGATTCAGGTCTCTCAACTCCAACTACCCAATCGTTGTCAAAGTTTTTGCCAGAAGCAACAACCTCACCACCTATCTCAACTAAAAAATTATCTATACCTCTGTTTCTTAAAATTTGAGCAATTTCGTCTACCGCATATCCTTTAGCTATGGCGGACAAATTTATATGTATATCAATATCTTTTTTAATGCCTTCATTGCTTATCTGTAGATTTGACAAGGAAGACTCTTGTAAAGCCTCTTTAATTTTTTTGCGGTCAGGTTTATTTTCAACACGCTTTGGTCCAAATCCCCAAATATCAATCAAGCGACCTATGCCAGGGTCAAATGCTCCTTCAGTCTGTTGCATAATATTTACTGACTCCTGCAAAACAAAAAGCAACTCGTCAGAAACCTTTATCCATTTGCCAGAGGGTTTAGAATCTAGTAACGATAGCTCAGATTGCGAGTCCCAATTTGAAAAGACTTTGTTTATTTCATTTAGCCTGTTATCTATTTCATTTTTTGATATATTTAACTCTGAATCACTTACAATCTTGACACTATATGTTGTGCCCATAGTTTTGCCATTGATTTCCTTTAATGTAGCTTGATTGCCGCATGAAACTAATAAAAAAATGAGCAATGCAAGCAATATATTTGACATTATAATTCTGTTCATGTTGAGGTTTTTAAGTTGTGCATTGTTTAGCCTGTCAGTTTATGCAAATTCTGATAATTTTGGTGACTTTTTGCAAAATATTCGCCTCCAGGCAATTGAAATTGGTGTCTCTGAAAAAACCTTGAATGCCACACTAAACAACCTCACCCCAAACCCGCAAATAATAAAGTATGATCGCTCACAGGCAGAGTTCAGTCAAAACTTTTGGCGCTATATAAGTTCTAGGGTAAGTCAATACAGAATAGACAGGGGTATCGAAGAGCTTTCAAGCAACAAAAATATATTAAACGATATATACAGAAAGTATGGAGTTCCTGGGCACGTTATAGTAGCCTTTTGGGGCCTAGAAACAAACTACGGCAACAACACAGGAAAATACAACTTGGTTCGGTCATTAGCTACTCTAGGCTTTGACAAGAGGAGATCTGAATTCTTTACCCAGCAACTATTGGTCCTGTTAAAACTAATAGACGATGGCAAAATCCCTATCTCTTCAAACGGATCATGGGCAGGAGCAATGGGGAATGTCCAGTTTATGCCATCAAACGTTAAAAGGTATGCTATTGACGCTGATGGTGACGGAAAGCTAGGTCTGTGGGATAGTAAACTGGATATTTTTGCTAGTGCTGGAAATTTTTTACATCAGATTGGCTGGCATAGGGGGGAGCGTTGGGGACGTGAAGTAGTCATTCCCAATAAATTTAATTACGAGTTAGCTGGCTTAAACACTAAAAAAGCTGTCAATGACTGGTCTATTCTGGGGCTAAAAGGCGCCAATATGGGCAGGCTACCGGACTCGAATATGAAGGCCTCACTAATATTGCCTATGGGGCATAAGGGTCCAGCATTTTTGGTTTATCGTAATTTTTTTGCAATCTTAAACTGGAATAGATCTATATTATATGCACTATCTGTAGGTCTTCTTTCTGATACACTCATTAGTATGGATAAATTAGTTGCAAAGCCAATTGATGAACCCTTATTGAGCAGGGAAGATATAATTTATATTCAGAAATCTTTAAATACATTAGGTATCGATGCTGGCAACCCTGATGGCATTTCCGGACCTAAAACTCGTAATGCCGCTAAACAGTATCAAGTTAATAGTGGCATACCTGCTGATGGCTATATTGGTCAACAATTATTACAACAACTAAAATCTAAACAGAATGTCTATTGAGACGTACATTGGCTTCGATGTAGGAACAAAACGTACCGGAATAGCTATTGCTAACAGCCTAACTAGACAGGCGCACGGAATGAACGTAGTGAAAAACCATAAAGATGGTTCTACTAACTGGAAGGGTTTTGACGATATAGTAAATTCACATAAGGTGAGCATGTTCGTCGTGGGTTTGCCACTCAATATTGATGGTAAAGAGCAAGAGATGACTTATGTTGCTAGGTCGTTTGGTAAAAAACTAACTCAAAGATATGGCATTAATGTTGAGTTTGTTGATGAATATTTATCCTCAAACGAAGCAAAAAAACAACTAAAATACAGCCATAAACATCCAAACGCAAAGCGCGGTGAGGTTGATAAGTATTCATCACAATTAATTTTACAAACTTGGCTAAATGAAAACTGACCAGATTAGTAATGCTGTACAACTAGACCCTTCTGGTAAGTTAATACATCTTTTAGGTCTAGAGGGCTTAAGTAAAGAGCACCTGAACCATATCCTTGATGTTGCTGAAAACCTAATTGACTCAGATGGAAAACTAAAAAAATCAAAGGCTCTTGACAATATGTCTATAGCTAACCTGTTTTTTGAGCCATCTACTAGAACTAGAAATACCTTTGAAATTGCTGCAAAACGTACAAGTGCGAACGTAATTAATGTTGATCTAGAGAACTCTGCCACCAAAAAGAACGAGTCTATTATTGATACTATGCAGACTCTCAAGGCTATGCAAATTGATATGTTTGTAATAAGACACAAACAAAATGGTTTACCTCATCTTGTAGCCGAAAGCATAGATGACGTTTCAATTCTAAATGCTGGAGATGGTGTCAATGCACACCCAACACAGGCTCTACTTGACATGCTAAGCATTCGCCAACACAATAAAAACTTTGAAGAAATTTCTGTTGCTATTGTTGGAGATATCGTACATTCGCGTGTAGCGCATTCAGGCATTCAGGCATTAAAAACCCTCGGAACAACTGATATAAGGCTGATTGCACCACCGCCTCTTCAATATAATGATGTTGATTCTTCATCAATAAGTTGTTATGAAGATATAGAGCTTGGACTTAAGGATTGTGATGTTGTAATGATGTTAAGGCTGCAAAAAGAACGCATGATTGAAGCGGACATACCAAACGAAAGTGAATACTTTGATAGCTTTGGCCTTAACCCTGAAAGACTGTCCTTGGCTAAGCCAGATGCCATAGTCATGCACCCAGGACCGATAAATCGTGGAGTAGAAATAGACTCTGTTGTTGCCGACGGTCCTCAGTCAGTAATACTACAACAAGTAACCAACGGAATCGCTGTCCGTATGGCCTCAATGGAAATACTTGCTGGAAAGTCTTAGCTATGGAAAACAACATAGATTATGACTTAGTAAAAAGCTCTCTACACAAGCTAAATACTGACGAAACGATATCAAGTGCTCACGGAATTTTGTGTGGTTTCGCTTGTGTTAAGCCAGACCTGCAACTAGATGATTGGCTAAATGAAGTATTGATTAACGTTGATCTTGCAAATGTTAAACAAAAAATTGCTCATCAAGAGTTGGCCGAAATATATAACAACACTTTGTCTCAACTAAATGACCCGACCCTGAACTTTGAACTTCTAATTGCAGATGAAAATTGTACATTAAGGGAGCAGGCTGACACACTAATACAGTGGTGCCAAGGCTATCTAGTAGGCCTTGGGTTAAATAAAATTAGCACTCTGGACGAACAGGTATTGGAAATGATTAAGGACTTTAGTGAAATATCTAAGCTTGACATTGATGTTTTAGATGATGAACAAAATGCTCAGGACCTTAGCGAGATTATTGAGTTTGTCCGCATGGGAACTCTATTCGTTCAAGAGGTGCTGCAACCATCCAAGCAAGATTACATTAGCCCAGATACGTTTCATTAGTTGACTTGATCCATGTTGGTTGGGTGGCTGCCTAACCAAACCTGAGGAAAATAAAAACAACCACCCTGTAGAAAATCTTAATTATCTCATGGGTGAAATAATGATTTTCTATATATTATTTTATACTAATATAATATATTATTAATATAATATTTATATTACTATTACAATGGCTGGATAAGGATTTTTTGGTAAGTCGCCAATTATCTCATCTTGAGGAGATGCGATAAAATCTTGGGGGAGAGTGGCGACTTGATATATATTATATCATATAATTATAATATATGGAATAACTTATATATAAAATATTATAGCTTAATATTTATTAAATTTGTGGTGGCCAAACCTGGAATTGAACCAGGGACACAGGGATTTTCAGTCCCTTGCTCTACCAACTGAGCTATTTGGCCAAAAGTCAGAATTATACCAACAAATATTGGCTTAATCGCCTAAAAACTTTTCTGCATCTAATGCCGCCATACAGCCTGAACCTGCTGATGTAATCGCTTGGCGATAAACATGGTCGGCCACATCTCCAGCAGCAAATACACCTTCAATACTTGTCTGGGTAGCGTTACCATCAGTGCCACTTTGAACTTCAATATAGCCATGCTTCATTGTTAAATGACCATCAAAAATAGCAGTATTTGGAGCATGCCCAATAGCAATAAATACGCCATGAACATCAATCTCTTTAGTGTTGCCATCATTACCCTTTAGACGTAACCCTGTAACCCCCATCGGATCTCCCAAAACTTCATCCAGATTGTGGTTATACTCAATACTAATATTTCCGGTTTTGGATTTCTCAATAAGCTGGTCCGAGAGTATTTTTTCAGAAGAAAACTTGTCACGCCTGTGTACGATTGTTACATGGTCTGCAATATTTGACAAATAAAGAGCCTCTTCTACTGCTGTATTTCCTCCACCTATAACTGCA
>JASLYC010000056.1 GCA_030739975.1 Gammaproteobacteria bacterium | reverse complement strand
AATGGCTCTTGTTCAGATTTTCTTATCTGGTAATACGTTTCACCATCCTTTATATAACCAAAACGAAACCTTGCTTGCGATTCCAAAATCTCCATATTTGGCTCCGACCCTGTTTTTAATTCCATTACCAATGAATTGTTTCTCAGAATAATAGCTTTATTTTGTGACATAGTTTCATTAATGACTTCTCTTTTACTTTCCAGTATATATGGGAACTTATTAATAAAAATACTTTGCCTAATTAAAGTGAACACTATAGCTAACAAAACAAAGGTTAACCAGTACTTATAAAAAAACCCAAACAAGTTTGATTTTTTGGCGTTTTTTTTGCTAGTTTTTTTTCTAAAAATCAATGTTCGTAAAGTAAATAATATATATCAAGTTTTGATAGCAATAATTTGTTTTTACTGCCAAGTTTAATATTATTACATATGAATAGATTTATAAATACAAACTGATATCTAATTTTTTACAAATAATGTTTTAGAAATTTTATCTTGCAGAGATAGATTGCCATCATTGAAGAACATATATAAATGACCAATGAAAATTAAAGTAATAGCCGCACAGAATAATCTTGTTAGTGCCTGCTTATGAGTAATATTTTCACCATTTTGTTGAACTATTTGGAATTTTAATGCCTTCATTCCTAGTGTTTGTCTTCCCTTTGTCCAGGATTGAGAGAAATATATATAAGAGGTAGGAAGTGTGACAACATAAAAAAATACATTACCTAAATCTCCAAACACTGCCTGTACGATTAAGCCAATAGCAAAAATTAATGAAAAGACTAATAATGTGTCGTAAATTATTGCCCAAATTCTTGTAACAAAAGAAACGTTTGATTGCATTAATTATTCTCCAATAATAGCGCAGGATTAATAGCTGTTCGGTTCAAATAAACACTCCAATGAAGATGAGGGCCTGTTGCCTTTCCTGTCATACCAATAGTGCCTAAAAGTTCTCCCTGTTTAATTTCTTGCCCATAATCTACTAAAACTTTTTGCATATGCATATAAGCACTAATTAAGCCTTGTCCATGATCTATAAAGACACACTTACCATTAAAAAAATAATCACCAATAAGTATAACCCTTCCATCTGCAGCTGACTTTATAGATTCTCCGATATTTCCCCTAAGATCTATTCCAGTATGGGGCAAACTGTCTTTACCGTTAATGACTCTTCTATTGCCAAATTTACTGCTTATATTGTTATTAATAGGCTTAATAAAAAAACTATTAGATAATGCTCTTGAAGAAAAATATTTCCTAGCACTTGCTAGTAATTTACGTTCTTTAATTATTCTTTCTTGATGCGACAAGTTTGGATTCAGGTATTTATTATTATCTCCTACAAAGTTGATACTCTCTTGTTCATAAGGGTGGTACTTGACATTAAATTTAATATTTTGTTCAGAGTCAGTTTTAACTGTAATTTCTTTTTCTCCTAATTCAGTTAGCAATGGAATTCCTACAAATGCTTGCCATTGGTTGTTTCTTATCTTCTGTACAAAAAGCGGGACATTATTATAAAAAGCCTGAGGTTTGGAGTGACTAGTTAGAAAATCAATAACCGCAATACCTCCAGGAAATGAATTGTTAGGTATTGCAATATTTGCAAATAATGGTCCTGATAAAACTACAAATAGGATACTAATTATTTTCAATTTTACTTACTACTGAATGAACCTTCCCATCAGAAAGTTGGGTAACAATCGAGTCTTTAATATTAATATTAGATTTAGACAGTAGAACCTTTTTGTTGCTATCAGAGGTAATACTATAACCACGTGAAAGAGTATTTAACGGAGATAAATGATTAAGACTATTTGCGTAACTAGATAGTTTATGCTTTTTAAGCAGGATAGTTTTTTCAATAGATTTGACTAATCTATCATTAATGTTATTAAGTTCAATTGCACTATTTATTTTTAGTCGGTTTATCTGCTGCAATAGTTGCTGTTTTGAAATCGCATTTTTTTCTTTTTTATATTGAATACTTGAGCTTGGAGAATGCTGCTTTAGCTTCTCAAAAATGTTACTAAGTATTGAATTGTTCAGGCTTAATGAAGTTTTTAACTGATAGTTAAGGTATGAGGATGCATTATCAAGCTTTTGTGAATAATAATTTATTTGCCTGCTTGGGGTTGGGATTCTTTGTATCAGACCAATCAGCTTACTGCTATGTGTATCTATAATTTGATTGCTAGAATTAATAAGTCTTAGCAATAGTTTATTAACATTAGAAATTAACTCCATTCTATCTGGGGTTGCTATAACAGCAGCTGCACTAGGTGTAGGGGCACGAATATCACTTACAAAATCAGCAATAGTTGTGTCTGTTTCATGACCAATAGCACTAATAATAGGCGTATTAGCTTTGAAAATAGATCTAGCAACTAATTCCTCGTTAAAAGCCCACAAATCCTCTAATGAGCCACCACCTCTAGCAATAATTAGAACATCACAAATTTTTGAATTGTCAGCAATACTTATAGCATTTGCTAATTTTTTAGCAGAACCGCTTCCTTGGACTACACAATCAAACAGCAGAATTTCTGCAAATGGGTATCGTTTATTAAGTATTTTACATATATCTTTAATTACCGCTCCACTTGAGGAGGAAACAATTCCAATTGTATTGACTATTGAAGGCAATGTTTTTTTGTGTATTGGATCAAACAATCCTTCACTTCTTAGTTTATTTTTTAGCTGATCAAAGGCTAATTGCAGGTTGCCTGTACCAACAGGTTCAAGCTTTTGGATAATTAATTGAAAGTCACCCCTTGCTTCATATAGGGTTGGAGCAGCTCTAACTAATACTTCCATTCCATTTTCAGGATTAAAATTAATATTGCGTTGAGATAATCTAAATAGCGCGCAACGAATTTGCCCTTTATTGTCCTTTAATGAAAAATACCAGTGGCCAGAGGCTGGCCTTGATAGGTTAGATATTTCTCCTTGAAGCCAACAAGTTGGAATATTTTTTTCAACAGTTTTGTTGCATAAAGAAAGAAACTCGGAAACAGAATATATCTCGTCTAAATTAAACATATTTTATTTAGTCTTTAATAGAGCAAAAACAGCACCTGTACCACCGTCTTTAGGCGGGCAAGAGTTAAATGCAACAATATCAGGGTGTTGCTTCAAATAATGCACTATCTGAGACTTTAAGATACTCCTGCCATTATCAGAGTGATAACCCTTGCCATGAACTATATGAATAAATCGGTTTTGTTGATGGTAGTGTATAAACCTTGAGAGTGATGAGCAGGCCTCCTTTAGTGTTTGCCCATGAAGATCAATAGTTGGTGCATAACCAATCTTGCCTTGTTTCATTTTTTTAATAAGTTTTACCGGAGCACCATTGTGGGAGAATGATACTACATCTGAGCCAGATAAATTTGCTTCAGAAATAACACTATAAGAGTTGAATATAGGACTATTATTTTGCTTGTTTTCTGATAAATGTTTGCTATCTTTGTCAACAAAGTCTGGACCATCAATTGCACTTCTAAATAAATTTTTATCTTTTTCATCAATCATCTTATTTTTTTTAAACAAAAAAAAGCCCTCTCAGAGGGCTTTATTATAGCAATATTAATTAATTGTTTTTACAGAGCTTTTATTTTGGCGCTAAGGCGTGATTTTCTTCTGGCTGCTTGATTTTTATGCATCAAGCCCTTGTTTACAGCCTGATCAATGGTTTTTTGCATATCTGCAAATCCACCTTTGGCTTCCTTTTTGTTGCCTGCTTCAACTGCATGAGCAACCTTCTTAATAAATGTTCGTACCTTGGCACGAATTTGTGAATTGTGTTTGTTGCGTTTTATTGCTTGTTTTGCGCGTTTTATAGAGCTTGCTGAATTAGCCATAGTTTTATTGTTTTGAATAATATTTAAAAGACGCAATTATAAAGTCATAAGGCCTAAAAGTCCATAGAGTTGACTAATTTTAGTGTCTTTTTTTTATTTAGTAATAATTGCCAAGTTTTACCACCTTGAGATTTCCACAAAGACACCGCCCTGATACCTGCTAACAATAAAGCCCTTATGTGATTAGCGGTGTGTTGGTTGGTCAAATATATCTGCTCTCCAGTGACCATTATTCTAGGATTTAGGCTTCCTAGAGTTATTTTATAGAGGTTAGCAAGACGTGCAAGTGAATTAGAGTGGCTTATTTCAAAAAAGTCTTGATTTTTTATAACATTAATTTCATTAGAAATTTCATTAAGTAGTTCCTTGTTATTCATTAGTTTTTTCTCTAGTTTTATAAGTGCCAATGAATAAAAGATAATATTGTGCATACTTTTTGATTTTTCTCCCAAAGCAATTTTTAGTGCATTTAGTCCAGTCGAAAGGTCCTTTATAGACCCAAAAACATCCTCAATATTAGAGCTAGTTGTAATAATACTCTTTAGGCTGGCTTTATTAGTCTCACTATCGCATTTGCCAGTTAATGCAAGCTGATCAACTAGGGCTGTTGTTTGTATAAGGCTAGCCAGTGCTAGTGTCTGATTTCTTACCTTTCCCATTAATTATTACCTCTAGTTTCAATAATACCGCCACCAATACAAATCTCTTCATCATAAAAGACAATAGATTGCCCAGGGGTTATTGCCCTTTGTGGCTTATCAAATAATACACTCAAATAGCCATTATTGCTTGATTTTATTGTACAGTTCTGTGATTTCTGTCGATAGCGAATTTTTGCAGTACAATTTAGGGGTAATTTAGGTCGTTTATCAATCCAGTGCTCATTAGAGGCCTCTAAATAGTTATGATAGAGTAATTCATGGTCACCCTGAACTACAACCAATTCATTGCTTTTTATTTTTTTATCTGCGACAAACCATGGCTCATCAGAATCACCGAAACCACCGCCAATTTCTAAACCTTTTCTTTGGCCAATAGTATAGAAAGCTAAACCCTGATGGTGCTTAATAAACTTGCCTTTGTGATTTACTATGTTGCCTTGTTGTTTCGGCAGGTATGTTTCAAGAAACTCTGAAAAATTTCTCTCACCAATAAAACAGATTCCGGTTGAGTCTTTCTTGTTTGCAGTAATCAAACCTTCTTCCTTGGCAATATTGCGCACTTCATCTTTTGTTATACCTCCAAGAGGGAACAAACTTTTTGCAAGCTGGTTTTGACCTAGAAGATACAAAAAATAACTTTGATCTTTGTTATTGTCCAATCCTACTTTAAGTTGATAAGAGTTATTTTTATTAGTTATACGGGCATAGTGTCCTGTAGCTATTTTGTCCGCTCCTAGTGAAATGGCGTAATCTAAAAAGACCTTAAATTTAATTTTTTGATTACACAATATGTCAGGATTTGGTGTGCGACCTTTCTTATGTTCTTTAAGGAAATGTTCAAATACATCATCCCAATAATCACTAGAAAAATTAACAGTGTGCAGTTTAATTCCCAATTTATCAGCCACTTTCTTTGCATCAGATAGGTCTTGCGCTGCACTACAATGTTCATTGGTGTCGTCTTCTTCCCAGTTCTTCATGAACAAAGCTTCGACATTATATCCTTGCTCTAAGAGCAATAATGCCGATACTGAGGAGTCAACACCGCCTGATAGACCTACAATAACTTTTTCATGCATTTGTAAATATATGTATTTAGTTTATGGTTTTTTGGTTTGATTCAGAAGTATAAAAATTCAATATTAAGAATCAATTACTCGAATAAGTTAATATTTTAATATCTTTGGTTTAATTAGCAGAGATTAATCTTGTTATGCTGCTTAATAAAAGGAAAGAATTATACCCTAGGATTCAAACTTCTCATACGCCAAGACAATTTTTTGAACCAACTTATGCCTAACTACGTCTTTAGCTTCAAAGTTACAGAATGAAACCTGTTTTTCATCTTTTAAAACTTTCATTGCGTGAACAAGACCAGATTCAGTTGATTTTACAAGGTCTATTTGGGTGATGTCCCCAGTTATTACCATTTTTGAACCAAAGCCCATACGTGTTAAAAACATTTTCATTTGTTCTATAGTGGTATTTTGAGCCTCATCAAGTATTATGAATGATTCGTTTAGAGTCCTTCCACGCATAAATGCTAATGGGGCAACCTCTATTATGTTTTTTTCCATTAGTTTGGTAACTTTTTCAAATCCAAGCATTTCATAAAGTGCGTCGTATATTGGACGCAAGTAAGGGTCAACCTTTTCAGTTAAGTCTCCAGGCAAGAAGCCTAACTTTTCGCCTGCTTCAACTGCTGGGCGAACCAAAACAATACGGCGGATATCTGAACTTTCTAAAGATTCAACTGCCCTAGCTACAGCCAGATAAGTCTTGCCTGTTCCGGCAGGACCGATAGCAAAAGTGCAATCTTTATCGACAATTGATTTGACATATTTTTGTTGGTTTTTACTGCGAATATGGATAAATTTGCGTTTAGTTTTTATATTTATTGATTTTTCAGGCAAATCTTTATGTGTCTGAGTCTTTATACTCATTTCAACATCTTCAATATTGATAGATTGAGTTTTAGAAAGCGCCTCTAAATCTTGAAGTATCGTATACGCTAACTTATCATTATTGCCCTTCATTACAAAGTCGGCACCTTTGTTGCTGATTTCAATATTCAAGCTTTTAGCAATAATATCTATATGTTTGTCTAGTGAGCCACAAATATTGGCTAATTGTGCTGAATTATCTACATCAAGTGTTAACTTCATAAAAATTATTATTTATAGATGATTGTTAAATAAATATTCAATATAATATGTGTTTTTTAATTATTAATAACATTATGATAACCAAAAAGATTGCTATAGTTGTATTATTTTTAGTAACTAGTGCTGTTTTAGCGGAAAGCCATATATCTGTATCCGAATCATGGATTAGAACAGCTCCACCTAATGCTCCAATGCTTGGAGGATTTGTGAATATAAATAATAGTTCAGACAAAGAAATCAAATTAATACAAGTTAATGCTAGTGGTTTTAAGCGTATCGAGCTACATAGAACTGTTGATAGTAATGGAACTATGAAGATGATGAGGCAGGACTATATTCCAATACCAGCACACGGCTTAACTAAACTTGAGCCTGGCTCTTGGCATATCATGTTTATTGGACCAGATGAAGTACCAAAAGAGGGCGATATTGTTATGTTCAGTTTAGTATTTGACGATGGCTCTAAGCAAATGGTACACGCATTAGTAAGAAAATCTATGATGATGAATCATGACCACAACTCTATGCAAATGAATCACGATTAGACACATGCAAATGCATAATGGATGAATAAAATTATTCATAATCTACAATCAATTAATTGTGATATTTGTGTTAATTAATTCTTAATAGCAATTACAATAAATGCAATGCAAAAAAAAATATTATTATTAACTATTGCCGCCTTTGTGCTGGTTTTTGTCGCTTTGTATTTTACTATTTCTGACAGTGATTACAAATACCTATCCAAAAACCTTAAAGTCTCACATTTAATCTACAATCCTGATAAAAAACTATCATCCTTTTCATTGATAGATCACAATAACAACAAATTTGAAAACGAGAATTTAAAAGATGAATGGACTGTATTGACATTTATTTACACACATTGCCCTGATGTTTGCCCGACAGAGTTAATGAATATATCTACTCTAAAAAGTAAAATAAAGAAAAGTAATTCTTCTTTTATGCCAAATTTTGTTGTCATTACTTTCGATCCTATAAGAGATACACCTGAAATATTAAAAAGCTATGTAACCCATTTTGACGAAGATTTTTTGGGAGTATCTGGGGACCAAAACCAAATAGATCAGCTGGTTAAAGATTTTGGTGCGTATTATGAGAGGGTGATGTATAGTGATAGTGGAGAACTAATATTAATACCCAATTATGAGAAGATTCCACCGGAGGCAATGGAAAATGGTTATTCAATAAATCATACTGCCTGGGTTTATTTGGTTAATCCTGGTGGACAAATTCATGCAGGGTTCCCAGCCCCACACAAGCCAAATGACATGTTGGAAGATATTAAATTATTGGTTGACAACTATTGAGCAATAAGTCGGCCATTACTGCGATAGTTTTATTAGTATTAGTTATTGTATCTGGCTATTTATTCGATAATTGGACTGAAGAAGGCTATGATATCCAAAATATCAAAGTTACAAATTGTAAAATTTCAGAGTCAAGTTGCAGCGTTGATTTGGGCGACTCTAAGAATGTCAAAGTTAGTATAACTCCAAAAGGTATACCAGAGACGTTACCTTTAATAGTCAATGTAGACTCAACAGGGGTAAGTTTTGACAACGTATCTGTAATTTTTGAAGGCGTAGAAATTGACCATAATTTGCCAGCATTTCCATTAAGTAGAAAAGATAATTACAGTTTCACAGGGAGGGCTTTATTGTCAATCTGCCTACTTTCAGAAATGAACTGGATTGCACATGTTGTTCTTAAAAATCAAAATAATAGTTGGAAAGTTTCGTTTCCATTTAAATCAGATAGAAACTAGTTAACTAGTTCACCAATTAACGAGTTTCCACGCGCATTAAGTATCTTAATGTCGACAATCTTACCAATTAAATTATCACTTCCACGAAAGTGTGTATTGCGCATATTTTCAGTCCTACCATATAGGTTGTCATCCTTTCTAGCTTTGCTTTCTACTAAAACTTTTTGTATAGAACCAATCATAGATTTTGAGATAGACTCTGTAGATTCATCAATAGTTTTTTGGACTAATGCTAGGCGCTGCTTCTTAATGTTAAGTTCAACATCATCTGGATAGCTTGATGCTGGAGTGCCTGGCCTTGAAGAATAAATAAAACTAAATGATTTATCAAAATTAATTTCATTAATAAGATTCAATGTGTCATTGAAGTCTTCATCGTTTTCACCAGGAAATCCTATAATAAAGTCAGAAGATATAGATATATTTGGGCGAATTTTACGAAGCCTTCTAATTTTAGATTTGTACTCTAAAGCAGTGTGACCACGTTTCATTAATGACAAAATTCTGTCAGATCCACTTTGAATAGGTAGGTGCAAGTGAGAAACTAACTCAGGAACATCGTTGTATGCATTAATTAGGCTATCTGAAAATTCAACAGGGTGTGAAGTAGTAAAGCGAATTCTGTCAATTCCATCAATTTGCGACACAATATTAATAAGGAGTGCCAGATCAGTATCTAGCCCATCGTCGGTCAATCCACGATATGAGTTAACATTTTGACCAAGCAAATTGACTTCTCTAACGCCCTGACTGGCTAGGATTGTTACTTCCTCAACTACATCATTTAGTGGGCGAGAAACTTCTTCTCCTCGGGTATATGGAACAACACAAAAGGTGCAGTATTTACTGCAACCTTCCATTATTGAAACAAATGCAGTTACGCCATTAGATTTAGGTTCAGGTAAATGGTCAAATTTTTCAATCTCTGGGAAAGAAACATCAATACTTACCTCTCTTGAGTTCAATGCATCGTTAAGCATATTTGGCAAACGATGAAGAGTTTGGGGTCCAAAAATAATATCCACATATGGTGCACGATCAAGAATCATTTCACCCTCTTGTGAGGCTACACAGCCACCAACACCAATAACTATGTTGGGGTTTTTTTCTTTAAATTTTCGCCATCTTCCTAGCTGATGAAAAAGTTTTTCTTGTGCCTTCTCTCTAATAGAGCAGGTGTTTAGTAACAAAACATCTGCATCTGTTGCATTGTCAGTTAGTGAAAGATTGTGAGAGTTCTTGAGAACATCGATCATTTTACTAGAATCATACTCATTCATTTGGCACCCAAAGGTACGAATATGAAGTTTAGAGACTGACATTATTCAGTTTTTTGAATATGCAGGGTCTGTGTAGGGAAGGCTATTTCGGCGCCGTGCTTGGCAATGATATCTGCTACATCTAACAATAGCTTGCCCTTAATTCTTTTAAATTCAGTCGAATCAGTAACATTGCTAAATGCATAGATAACAAAATCAATCGATGAAGCATTAAACAGATCAAAATAAACTCTATATGGCTGACTATGGTCAATTTTTTCGTGCTCACTTAATAGATTTTCAATTTCTTCAATTATTACTGGCATTTGCTGAATGTCATCATATCTTATGCCTACAATTTCGTGAATACGACGGTTTGTCATTCGAGAAGGGGTCTCAATAGGTATGGTAGCAAAAATTGAATTAGGAATATATACTGGGTTTTTTGTAAAAGTGCGTATTCTAGTCATTCGCCATCCAATCTTTTCAACAATACCCTCTATACCTTTATCCGTTGATCTAATCCAGTCTCCGGTTGAAAATGGCTTGTCCATCTGGATCATTAGTCCACCAAAAACATTAGACAGCATATCTTTAGCAGCGAATCCCATAACAATACCACCAACACCACCAAATGTTAGTATTGATGAAATTGAAAATCCTAAATACTGAGCTATACCAAGCGCTATAGCAAATATTATTAGCATTTTTATCAGCCTTGAGAAAAGTCTAACCGAGTCTTTGTCAACACTAGATTTGTCTTCAAGCATATATGTTTCGATTCCCGAAACCAATCTTAACAATCCCCAAGTAATGATAATAACCGGAGTTAATCCGATATATTCAATTGCACTATCGAGCAGTTGAATTTGTCCTTTAAAGGCATGGATTGAAAAATATAGCCAGCCAAACCATAGTAGCACTTTTAAAGGTTTAGTTGCTGCTTTGATTAGGTAGTCATCTAACCTGTTTGCAGTTTTTTTGGCTTGATTGCTTACTTGTTTAAGAATCAAATTAAGAACAATATGCACAACAACAGTAGCTATCAGCAGAATTCCTGCTAACTGAATTGGTGTTGAGTTTTGTAAAAAGTCGTTCATTTTAGATATTTTATCGGATTAATTGGCTCTTTGAATTTTTTCATTTCAAAATAAAAAGGCTTCATGCCAGTGGTTGCGATAATTTGGCCTTTCTTGATTTTATCTCCGTCAAATACAATTAATGTTTTATTTTGAGTATAGGAACTATAAAAGCCGTATGGATGTTTAATAATTATCATCTTACCATAACTTTTCATTATATCCCCACTGTAGGCAACAATCCCGTCACGAATTGCTCTAACTTTTTGTTCAGGTTTAGTGTCAAAGGTTAAACCTAAATGTTGTTGTTTTTTTGAAAAGGTTCTTAAGATTTTGGCATCTACCGGCAAAGACCAACTTTTAGTTTTTGCATTATCTTGAGATGACACTATTTTGTTTGTTTTATTTATCTTTTTGGTATCAGTAATATTGTGTTTTGTTGAGGACTTATCAACAATAACAACCTTGCTAGTAGAACTTGAGAAACATCCAGAAATAATTATTGAAATAATAATTACTAATAATTTATTGAGCATACCAAATACCTATAATAACAACAATAATTAAAGCATATCCTAAACGGTCAATGTATTTTTGCAACCATTTATCACAACTATCACCATACCTCTTAACCAAGAATGATACTAGAAAATACCTTGCACCTCGAGAAAGCATCGACATAGCTATAAAAGGAATTAAATGCATAGACATTACACCAGCAGTAATAGTAAAGATTTTGTATGGGACAGGACTAAATCCTGCTATAGCAATAACCCAAATTCCATAACTATCAAACCAAACTCTTGCTCTTTCTAGCATATCCATATAATCCATCTCTTGCATAAATGGCAAAAGTATATCGTAAGCGTAATAACCAATAAGGTAGCCAGCAATACCACCTAAAACAGAACTTATTGTGCAAATAAAAGCGTAATAGTAAGCCTTGTTTTTATTTTTTAAAGACATAGAAGCTAAAATAATGTCTTGAATAGGGTAGGGCAATATAGAGGATTCAAGAAAACTGATTATAGAAAGCCAATAGATAGCGAACTTGCTAGCTGACCAACTTAATGCTTTATTGTAAAGATTATGGAACAGTCTCATTCTTTATTATTTGTCTGCCCCATTAAGCATAGGGAAGCCCATTGATTCCCTAGAGTTGTAATAAGTTTGTGCAACTTTTTGGCTCATTGAACGAACTCTACGAATAAATCTAGCTCTATCAGTAACACTAAGGGCACGACGAGCGTCTAATAAATTAAACAGATGTGAAGCCTTTATCACTTGTTCGTATGCTGGGTAAGATAAATTCTCCTCAATAAGTGTTGAGTTCATAGCTTCTGCCTCGTCAAACTGTCTAAACAATACTTTTGTATCTGCAATCTCGAAATTGTATTTTGATTGCTCTACTTCGTTTTGATGAAAAACATCTCCATACTTAACCCCATCGACCCATACTAGGTCAAAAACGCTGTCGACCCCTTGTAGATACATTGCTAATCTTTCTAAACCGTAAGTCAGTTCTCCTGGTATAGGTTTGCAGGGTAGACCACCAACTTGTTGGAAATAGGTAAATTGACTTACCTCCATACCATTCAGCCAGACCTCCCATCCCAGACCCCAGGCTCCTAGTGTAGGTGACTCCCAATTATCCTCAACGAAACGAACATCATGGACACTTAGGTCTATCCCTATAACTGACAATGACTCTAAGTATAAGTCTTGTATATCTATTGGAGACGGTTTAAGGATAACTTGAAATTGGTAGTAATGTTGTAAACGGTTAGGGTTGTCACCATAGCGACCATCTGTCGGGCGCCTTGAAGGCTGTACATATGCGGCATTCCATGGCTCAGGCCCAATTGATCTTAAGAATGTAGCGGGATGAAATGTTCCAGCGCCAACCTCTAGGTCAAATGGTTGCAATAATGCACAACCTTTTGAGCCCCAAAATGTTTGTAATTTTAGTATTAGATTTTGAAACGATGCAGTTGCATCTAAGTCAGTTTTAGGCATAGCAAACTATGTCAAAAATAACAAAAATTTTACCGCATAGCTAAACCTTTTAGCATTTAATTGATACCTAATAAAATCAATAGCACAAGTTATATTAACTATTTAAGGGTATATTGAAGTAGTTAACTCAAGCGAAATTTGTACTTTATTTCAAGTTGACCTATAATTCTGGTATGAAAAAACTACTACTAACTATATTAATATCAACTAGCCTGATTGGCACAGCGTCGGCACTTACTTTTTCAAATAATAACACAAGTAAGCAGTCTAATAATGACACAAGTAAGCATTCTAGTAGCTCTAATGGAATTGATAGGTTTGGCTTAATATCTGAAATACCAGAACCCGCTAATCCAAATGATGAAACCTTAAAATATTATCTTTATAGGTATCTATATTCTTTTAACATTTATCCATTCTGCGGACCTAAGAATAAAGAACTTCATTGTGAAGATAGTCCTCCGCGTCATGTTCACCTAGTTGAACCTTCAAGCAATCCTTATCAATTTCACTCCGATCTAAGAAAAGATAAATACGTAAAGAAACAAATGCAAAAAACTGCATTGTTGAGTTATCTATTATATGAGGATGGAAAAATTGTAATCGATGAAATAACGCCTAAAGACAGGTTTGGCGATATGTTCAGAGACTCATCTAAATTTCATTCACAATCAGTTGCAAAAACCCTTATTTCTTATGTTGCAGGTCATGCAATATGTAAAGGATATATTGAAAGTGTAGATTCTAGATTAGATGACTGGCCGGTACTTGAAAATACGCTTTATCATAATCAAAAATTGATTGATGTGTTGAATATGGCGGCGGG
>JASLYC010000055.1 GCA_030739975.1 Gammaproteobacteria bacterium | reverse complement strand
TGCTTCCCCTGAAGATATTGTACAGCCTGGACATGTGTTCCCCTTAATGGCTCAAACAGGCGGCGTTTTAATTCGTGCTGGACACACAGAAGCTGGCTGTGATTTAGCTAGATTGGCAGGCTTTGAGGCTGCCTCAGTTATCGTGGAAATATTGAATGATGATGGAACAATGGCTAGACGAGATGATCTAGAAATATTTTCTGAAAAACATGGCATAAAATGGGGCACAATTGAAGATTTAATAAGCTATAGAATAAAAAACGAGAAAACAATTGAGCGCATAGGTGAGAGAAAATTCAAAACTAAGTATGCTAACTTTAGATTGGTTTCTTTTTATGACAGTATTCATAACGAAACCCATTTAGCCCTTGTTAAAGGAAAAATTGAACCAGAAAAGCAGGTTCGTGTTAGGGTTCATATGGAGGATACCTTTAAGGATGTATTAAGGGAGAGCAGTAGTAGTTTTAATATTGAAGACGCTCTACAATATATTGCTAAGTCAGAATCCGGTGTTTTTTTATTGCTTAGAATGCAAACTGAAAAGTCTATTCTAGAAAATATAGACGTTTCGGATAAAGACCAGGGAGACGATATTAAAACTTACGGTATCGGTGCTCAAATATTATCTGACCTTGGGGTAAAAAATATGAAAATTTTAGGAACCCCTAGAAAACTTAACGCTCTTAAAGGATTTGGCCTTGAGGTTAGTGATTACGTTAACTCGGAAAGCTAACAACAAAATAGGAAATAGTTATGGCTAGTTACAAGTTTGATAAAAATACAAACAAATCTTTCCTTAGTGATGCAAAAATCGCAATAGTGGTTGCATATTATTATAAAGATATTGGGGATAGTTTATTAGAAGGCTCTATGAACACTCTGGAAAAATATGGAATTGACAATAATAATGTTAATATCTTTTATGTTCCAGGGGCGTTTGAAATTCCTTTGATGGCTAAAAGTCTAGCTAAGCAAGTATCTAATGGTGCAAATATTTATGACGGAATAATAACTTTAGGTGCTGTTATTCAGGGTGAGACCCCACACTTTGACTATGTTTGTAATGAATGCTCTAGAGGTGTTGCTGAAGTAGGATACAATTTCGAAATACCCGTATCTTTTGGGGTACTCACGACTGACAATATGGAGCAAACACTTAACAGGGCAGGCGGTAAAAAAGGCAACAAGGGTGAAGAGGCAGCCATGGCAATAATCGAGATGATGTATTTAGTTAATCAGATTAATTCAAAATAACTATAACTTATTGTGGCAATCAAGACATCAAAGCAGCGCTCTAGGGAGAGAGTTGTTCAAGCATTATATCAGTGGCTAACGTCTGGAGAAGACTTGGCAATAATAGAGCATCAATTTTTAAACCAAAAAGAGGGCAAAATATCAAAGTCTTTCTTTTCTAATCTGCTAAGAAATATCCATAATAATATCACTATCCTTGACGAATTAATAGACCCAACAATAAACAGGAGTACCGAAGAATTAGGCTCTGTTGAGCATGCTGTATTGTATTTGGGCGCCTATGAATTAAAATTTCACCCTGAAGTTCCTTACAGGGTAGTCATCAATGAGTCAGTAGAAATATCCAAACTATATGGCGCTGAGGGCTCCTATAAACTTATAAATGCTTCCTTAGATAGATTAGCAAATAATATTAGAAGTGTTGAAATTAAAGCAAATATTTGACATATAGATGTTTCTCTAATATTCTCTAACCTTTATAAATTTGACGTATATTTGTTTACCCTACAAATCTGCAATAGTATTTCAAAGGAGTAACTTTTGAATAAACCTATATTAGTAAAATTTAGTAAGAAATACAGCCCCAAAATAATATCTATCAGGCAAGAAGTTTTTACTAATGAGCAGAATGTTGATTCACAGATTGACTTTGATGGTCAGGATAGCAATGCAATACACGTCCTCGTACAGCAAAACGATGACTATATAGGCACAGGAAGAATGCTTCAGGATGGGCATATAGGACGGATCGCTATACTTAAAGATTTTAGAAATAAAGGTTTTGGTTCAGACATTGTAAATGCACTTGTAAGCGAGGCTTTAGACAAAGGATTTAAAAGAGTTTTCCTTGGCTCACAATTACATGCAAAAGGTTTTTATTTGAAATTAGGATTCTCCTCTTACGGTGATACATATTTTGAGGCTAATATTGAACATATCCTAATGGAAATTAAATTTAGTTAATATTCATTCATTCCAATGTTTAATATATAGAGCAACCTTTTTATTGTCTAGTTAGATAAAATCTATAGTAGTATTCGAAAGAGTAGGATGTTTTGCTTTAAACCATTTTTTTTCTAGCGTGGAATAAACTTCTTTAAAGTCAACCTTGTAAATTAAGTTGTCTTTGTGGGTGCTTTGAAGATCAACTTTACCTCCAAATACTCCTCCTTTAACATTTCCCCCAATACAAAACATACAAGATGCCTCACCATGGTCAGTGCCATTATTACCATTTTCTGCAATCCTTCTGCCGAATTCAGAATAAGTCAATACTATGGTGTTGTCCCATAAGCCTTGTTTTTTTATATATTTGCTAAAAGATGACACTGCATTATCAAGCTCATTGAGTAATTCATGATGTACTTCTCCTTGGTCAGCATGAGTATCAAAACCTCCGATTGAAACTTTGAAAACTGGAATTTTAATATTTGCATTCATTAACTGAGATACCTGTGTGAGCTGCCTATCTAGTGGTGTTTTATTTGCCATAGATTTCCATTTTGTCTGGCCAATTTTATTTTCTAACTCGGTACTGACTTTATTAATTAATCTATTTGAATCTAGAAGGTACTGTTGATTTTCATTTGTTGCATTAAAATTAGTGGAAGTAATATCGATTAGTTTTGCCTCTTTTATAAAAGAAGATATAGAATTAATTTTTATATAGTTTGATTTTGGGCCCTTAAAAAAACCAGTAGAGCCTGAAAATACAATAGAATCAATTAACCTGTCAGGATTATTAATTCTAAACAATTCGTATAGCCATCCATTTGATCTTATATCTCTAGATGCGCGTTCCCATATGTCAATACTTGCAAAATGAGATTTATTAGGCTTGTGATAGCCAACGTTTTGTATAATTGAAATTTCGTTGTTTTGATATAGTTCAGCAAAATAATTAAGTGAAGGGTGCAAGCCTATTTTAGAGTTAATCTTAATAACGTCTTTTGGAGGAATATTTATTTTTGGTCTTTTAGAGTAATACAATTTATCTGAATAGGGAATGACAGTGTTAAGGCCGTCATTTCCACCCTTTAGCTCTATAAGAACTAGATATTTGTTTTTTCTTTCTTGCTGAGACCATGAAATTTTAGAGCTTAATATTGATGTATAGGCTGCAGCCTTAATAAAACTTCTTCGTTCCATAATTATCGTCCTTTTGTATTACTTAAAATTGTACTTATCATGGGATAGTAGATATATAAGTTTTGACATGGGTTTAGTTATTTTTTTTGGAATGGTATCACCAATAGCAAAAAATTGATGTTTCTTTGTAATTGTATTTACAACTTTTGAAAGGTATCTAGGGTCAGTTTTTTTGTTATTATTTATAACTTTTTTTATATACTTTCTGAGCATTTTTTTTCTTGCAATAATTAGCTCTGTACTTAACCAATAAATACCTCCACGCCAACCTCTTACATCGGGAGGATAAAATAATTTTTGTCCTGATTTTGATATCAATAAGGGAATTTTGTTGACTTCGGAGTCATTTAATTGAGTTAGATGTAGTGTGCTTGTTAATAGATCGAATGGTGATTTTATTAAGGTGTTATAGTTTTTCTTATCCCAAAAACTCTCGCTATGAAGTATTTCACTTATAAGTTCTTTTATTTCGTATCCTGAGTTTCTAAATATAATTGATATGCGCTCAATTTCTTTTTCATCAGGTTTGTCTGAAATAAACTCTCTCCAAAATTTTTCGGTAATAAATTTTGCAGTCATTGGATGAGATAGTATCAACTTAAGCACCCCATCGATTGAATAGCTACCGCTAGAATTAAATATTTTGACAAAAGAGCTGTCATGTTGTCTTTTTTTAAATACTAATTTTTGCTTATTAAAGTCTACTCTGTAGCCTGTTAAAGCCTTAGCAATATTTTTTATATCTTGTTCTGAATAATGGCTACCTTCTCCTAGAGTAAAAAGTTCCAATAATTCTCTAGCTAGATTTTCATTGGGGTTCTGTTTTTTATTTTTAATATTGTCTAAATATATATGAATTGCTGGGTCGTGCATAAATTCATTTAATAATTTTTTAAAATTTCCAAGTCCGTGAATTCTAAATATTTGGTTTTGTTTTAGCATGTACGGAGGAAAAACTTTTTGCAAATCAGAAGTAAAGTGATTATGCCAAAATACAGTCATTTTTTCTTGTAATGGGTTTTTGGTATCTAGTATTTGTTGATACCACCAAATCTGCAAATTTTTTCTGTCTTTATTTAAAATTTTCTTTTTAATTTGTTGCTTTTCTTTTTTTGAAGTTTTATTAGATCTCAAGGCTGCATATAGCTCTTTATTAAATTTTGGCAACGATTTTTCAGGCGGATAATAAAGTGGTGCATCAATGATAATTTTGATTGCTTCATCCCTTGATAGTTGTTTATGCTTACTAATTAATAGGTTGGTACTCGAAAACCCAGTCCTTGACCATAGGTGTTTTGCATCATGTAAGTCTAATGCATATATATGGCAATTTATAGAAAGAATAATGAATGATATTACTTTAAGAAGTGTTCTATGAGTAGGCAACATAATTTCATTCTAAAAGGTTTTCTTAGTATTTTCAATAGCAAATTTATGAATAATTAATTACGCTATTTTGACTCTATTATATTTATATATCAAATACAAACTATACATTTTATTGGTATAGTAAATTATCGATCATTGGACCTATATTTATATACTTTTGTTTGCTATTTCGAATAAACTTTCCACAAATAAGGTAATTATTAATGGTATTATCTTGTTTAGGTATAAATAATAATGCTGTTTTAAGGGCCTAACATAGTCCCTTAAATAGGACATTTTTTTTACTTATATTTGTTTTTCAAATTATTACTAAAGGAGAAGATATGAAAAATGTTTATAAAAAAATAGGTACCACCATTGTCGGTGCAGTAGCTACTCTTAATGTTATGGCTCTAGATGAGTTAAATGTTGCTTATTTTGAAGAGTGGCCTATGCCTTTTGAATATGCTAAGCAAATTGGAGCATATGACGAAGCATTAGGAATGAAAGTAAACTGGAAGGCTTTTGGCACAGGCACAGCAATGTCTGCTGCAATGGCTTCTGGTGATATTGATATTTCAGTGAGTCAAGGTGTTCCGCCATTTATTGTGGCTGCATCTACAGGACAAGATTTGCAAATTGTCGATGTTGCAGTTAGCTACGCTGATAACGACAACTGTGTTGTTGCATCAGCTCTTGAAATTGATGCTAATAACGCTTCAGAGTTGGCAGGTAAAAAAGTATCAGTGCCAATAGGTACAGCTGCACACTATGGGTTCTTGAAGCAGATGTCTCATTTTGGTGTTGATGTAGGGTCAATGCAGGTTGTAGATATGGCTCCACCTGAAGGCTCTGCAGCATTTGCTCAAGGAAGTGTTGATATGTTTTGTGGTTGGGGCGGTTCATTACGTCGTGCTTTAGAACATGGAAATGTATTATTGACAGGCGATGAAAAAACAGCTCTAGGAATCCTAGTTTGGGATGTGACTTCAGTTCCTGCAAGTTTTGCAGCAGAGCAATCTGATGTTCTAGCTACATTCTTGGGTGTAACTGCTGCAGCTAATGCTATGTGGAATTCTGGTGGCTTTAATTCAATGATGCTTCCACACATTGCTAAGGATGCAGGTATGGACGAGGCTGCTACTGCAGATACTATGGCAACGTTTGTATTCCCATCTGTAAGCTCACAGCTTTCAAGTAAATGGCTTGGCGGTTCTGGTGTAACTTTCCTTAAGGGAGTTGCAGATGTGTTTGTTAATAGTGGCAACATTGCGAATGCACGCGATTCGTACGCAGGAGCAGTTAATACTGATGGTTTGAATGTTTTAGCAAACCAGTAACCATATATACTTGTCGGACTATATTGATGTCTGATATGTAAACATTGTTAAACTGAAGGTGGCGCACTATATGCGTCACCTTTTTTACTTACCTTGATTGGAGAGACTAAATTGAAAGGCTTATCAATTGAAAATATATCTATGCGCTTTGATTTGAAAAATGGTAATTCAATTCAGGCACTTAAAGATGTATCTTTAGAAATAGAAGAAGGTCAAATCATTACCGTACTAGGGCCATCAGGTTGCGGTAAAACCACTTTATTAAATATTATTGCAGGATTTTTAGCTCCAACTAACGGCGAGGTTATATTAAACGATCAAGTTGTATTGGGCCCAGGAGCAGAGAGAGGGATGGTATTTCAACAGGGTGCACTTTTTGAGTGGATGAATGTACGCTCAAATGTGGCCTTTGGTCCTAGAATGAAAGGGATGCCAAAGAGTGAACAAAATGAAAAAGTTCAACACCTTTTAGAAATTGTTGGGCTTAGTGATTTTGAAGATAAGGCGGTATATGAATTGTCTGGAGGTATGCAACAAAGGGTCGCCTTAGCTAGATGTCTTGCTAATGATCCAGACGTTATTTTAATGGACGAACCATTAGGAGCTCTAGATGCCTTGACAAGGGAAAAAATGCAAGGCCTAGTTTTAAAGCTTTGGAAAGAAACCGGAAAAACAATACTACTTATTACTCATTCAGTTGAGGAGGCAGTATTACTTGGAGAAAGGCTTCTGGTTTTGGCTCCAAGACCTGGAAGAATACACAAAGAATACAAACTTCCTTTTGCAGAAATGGGATCAGGTATGGACTTAAGAGACGTTAAAAAAACTGAAGGCTATACAGAAACACGAGATGAAATCCTATCAATAATATGGGAAATGGAAGAAGAAATTATGGGTAAAGTGGAGAGTAATTGATGGCTATTTTACTCATATATATAGTAGTTTTTGTGGCTGCATTTTATGCAGTTAAAATTGTAACAAAGACTACCACCTCAAAGAAAGATTATACAAGTCTTAAAACTGTTACATTTGGTGACGAGAGCGCTGTCTCTCCAAACAGAGCAGCATCAATAATTTCGGTTTTGTCTATATTTATGATTTGGGCAGCTTTTACTGGTTCAAAGTTAATACCTTTCCATGTTCCTGGCCCATTTATTGGGGAATTAAATTTTACCTATACGGCAATGAATGCAATGGGAGAAACAGACGATGCTCAGGTTACAGTAGTTGTTTATGATGTGCAGTCTGGCAAAATCCCAAAGAAGCCTAATATAGAACCAGGAAAAGGGTTTGCACTTAACGACTCTGCAAAGATTGTTGCTTGGCGTAGTGGGTTAATTAAAGTTAAACGTAATGATATTGGTGGAAAAGATAGCGGATATAAAATTACCTCTATAAATGGACAAAAAATTTCACCTAAAGAAGAAATATTTATAGACAATGCACGTATATTCATGACCGCTAAAGGTACACTTAATTTTGTACCTGAAAAGGGCTGGCAGATGCAACCTGTATGGCTTCCACCTCCAGAAGATGTATGGTCTAGATTAATTTGGGTAGCATCAGAAGGATATAAGAATTTTACTTTATCTGAGCATCTTGGTTGGTCCTTGATTAGGGTTGTTGTTGGATTCTTAGCTGGTGCACTTATAGGCATTCCTCTAGGTTATGCAATGGGATTATCTGGATGGTTCCGTGGCTGGTTTGACCCTATAGTTGAATTTATGCGTCCAGTTCCGCCACTTGCACTTATCCCTCTTGTAATTATCTGGTTTGGGATTGGCGAGCAGGGAAAAATAATTCTATTATTTTTAGCTTCACTATGGATTATGACGATTTCTTCCCGTGCAGGAGTCTCTGGTGTCAAGATTAGCAAAATTCATGCTGCATATTCTCTTGGAGCCTCTAAAAGCCAAATTATGAGACTTGTCATTGTTCCTAATAGCTTGCCAGAAATCTTTACTGGTGCTAGAGTTTCTATGGGGGTTTGTTGGGGTACTGTAGTTGCTGCCGAACTTGTTGCAGCACAAAAAGGTGCTGGAATGATGATAATTAATGCCTCTAAATTTCAGATGACTGATTTAGTAATCATGGGAATAGTTTTGATTGGAGTGATAGGTTATGCTATAGATATTCTTATGCGTATAGCAGAAAACTATTTGGTGCCTTGGAAGGGCAAATAACTTTGTAATTCAATTTTTTTCTAAGTATACATGTCTGACAAATTTCCAAAACATGCGCAAGCAGTAATAATAGGCGGTGGAGTTGTTGGATGTTCTGTGGCATATCATCTTGCAAAGCTTGGATATGATGACGTTGTTCTTCTAGAACGCAAGAAGCTTACCTCTGGAACCACTTGGCATGCTGCAGGATTAGTTGGACAAATGCGCTCATCATTAAACCTTACCCAGATGGTAAAGTATTCTGGTAACCTTTATGAAAGTTTAGAAGCTGAAACAGGTATGGCAACAGGCTACCGTAGAACAGGCTCTGTGAGCCTTGCAACTAATAAAGAAAGGCTGACTGAATTTAAAAGAAATGCCTCGCTTGCAAAGGTGCATGGTGTTGATGTTCAAATTCTTACCCCAAATGAGCTCAAAGAAAAAGTTGGCTTATTTAATTTAGACGATATTGTTGGTGGGGCATGGATACCAAAAGATGGTAGAGCTGATCCATCAAATGTCGCTATGGCATTAGCAAAGGGCGCAAAAAATAATGGCGTAAAAATCTTTGAGGATGTAAAAGTAACTGGAATCAATAAGGAAGATGGAAAGGTTACAGGTGTAAAGACCGATTTAGGAGAAATACATTCCAGTGTTGTTGTCAATTGTGGAGGTATGTGGGCTAGGGAGATTGGAAAAATGGCCGGAGTTTCCGTTCCATTACATGCATGTGAACATTTTTATGTGCTTACCTCATCTGTGCCTAATTTAGGAGATATGCCCGTTGTTAGGGTGCCAGATGAATCTGCATACTATAAGGAAGATACAGGGAAAGTGTTGATAGGTTTGTTTGAACCAAACGCCAAACCTTGGGGGCAAGGCGGTATACCCGATGATTTCTGTTTTGATCAAATTCCTGATGACCTTGAGCACTGCATGCCATACCTAGAGTTGGCAATGAAACGCTTGCCAATAATTGAAAATTTGGGCATAGAAACTCTATTCAATGGCCCTGAAAGCTTTACACCAGATGACAATTTCCAGATCGGAGAGTCACCAGAATTAGATAATTTTTATGTCGCGGCAGGATTCAATTCAATAGGTATTCAGGCAGCCGGAGGTGCCGGTAAATATCTTGCAGAATGGATTATTGGCAAAGAGCCTCCATGTGATTTGTGGGAGGTTGACATTAGAAGGAACGAACCGTTCCAGAATAATAAAGTTTATTTAGCGAGTAGAGTTAAAGAGACTCTTGGTTACTTGTACGATAATCATTTTCCCTATCACCAATACAAGACAGCTAGAGGTTTAAGGAAAACACCACTTTATCAATTCTTTAAAGATCGAGGGGCTTGCTTTGGTGAGGTAGCTGGATGGGAAAGGGCGAACTGGTTTGTTCCAATAGATTTACTAGGCAAGGTAGAGCCTGAATACGAGTATTCATGGGGCAAACAGAACTGGTTTAAATATCAAAAAATAGAGCAAAAAGCTATTAGAGAGTCTGTTGGTATGTACGAGATGTCATCTTACGCCAAAATAAGAGTTAAAGGCTCAGACGCAATGGATTATCTGCAAATGGTATGTGCAAATGATATAGATGTTCCAATAGGCAAAATTGTATACACACAGTGGCTTAACAATAAGGGCTGTATTGAGGCAGATGTGACGGTAACTCGCCTAGATTTAGATGATTATTTGATTATAAGTGGAACAATATGTCTAAACCGCGATATGCATTGGCTAAGAAAGAATATGCCAAAAGACGCCGACTGTTCTTTATTTGATGCTACTAGTTCAGAAGGGTGCATAGCAATAATGGGGCCAAACTCTAGAAAACTCTTACAGTCACTAACGGATACAGATTTGAGTAATGAAAGTTTCCCCTTTGGAAGTGTGCAAAATTTTGAAATCGGAATGGCTACAGTTCGTGCACATAGAATTACCTATGTTGGGGAATTAGGGTGGGAATTATATTTCCCGATAGAGTTTTCAAATTATGTAGCAGAATTAATCGATTTAAACGGTGAAAAGTTTGGGCTTAAGCAGTGTGGAATGCATACAGTAGACAGTTGTAGGCTGGAAAAAGCTTATAGGCATTTTGGTCATGACATCACTGATGAAGACCATGTAATTGAGGCGGGTTTAGGTTTCGCAGTTAAGCTAGATAAAGAGCCATCAAGGTTTGGTAAATTTATTGGCTATGATTCAGTTAAAGCTAAAAAAAACTCAGGGCCAGAGATGAGAATAATGCAATTTTTATTGGCTAATCCTGATTTAATGCTGTACCACAACGAACCCATATTGAAAAACGGCGAAATAATAGGGCATCTCTCTAGTGGATCTTATAGTCATACTCTTGGTGGTGCAGTAGGTCTTGGTTATGTTAGGTGCTTGCCGAACGAGAGCGATGGGGAGATAATGAGTGCCGATTATGCTATCGAAGTAGAGGGAGTAATAGAAAAAGCTAGCTACTCATTAAGGCCGATGTATGACCCCTTAAATAAAAAGATTAGGAATTAGAAGTAAGATTTTATGTAATTGCAGTCACTACTAATTCATCATCTTTTTAATTTGGTTAATAATAATATCCATGCCTTTATTTATTTTATTTGTATCTATAGCTGAATAACCTAAATGTATATAGTTTTCTGGAGGATTCTCATCTGCGAAAGATGTATCTCCTGGTCTTAAAATGACGCCCATCTTTATTAGCTTGTTGGACAAATCTTTTGCGCTAATTTTTTCAGGCAATTTAATCCAAAAGGTTGATCCACCAATAGTTGGTGTACATGACAATAGTGGCTCTTGCTCAATCTTTTTATTAATTAAATGCCACCTCTCTTTATTATTTTTTTGTATTTTTGTAAACATTTTGTGGTAATGACCTAGACCAATGAAAAAAGCTACCGACCTTTGATTATTGGCAGGAATGTGCCTTATCATTAATCTTCTAATAGCTCTAGCCTCTTTAATTAAGGCTTCTGTAGCAACCATATAGCCAAGACGAAGGCCTGGAGCAAAAGCTTTTGTAAAGCTGCCTACATAAATAACATTGTCGTGCTTATCTAAGCTTTTTAGTGAAGGGTTTGTTTTTTTAAGGAAATTAAGCTCGGCCTCGTAGTCGTCTTCAATAATAACAGTATTATTTTTATGAGCTTTTTCTAGTAATTGTTTTCTTCTTTCCATACTCATAGTTACTCCTGTTGGGTATTGATGGCTTGGAGTAGTATAGATAATATCGTGATTGGCACTAATTTTGTCGACAACAATTCCTTGCTCGTCAACCGGAATAGAAACAATATTGTCAGTTTTTAAACTCAAAAGGTTTCTAACATCGGGATAACCAGGGTTTTCAATGCCTATAGTGATAGATTTATTTACCAATAAACTGGCTATCATGAAGATAGCATTTTGGCTTCCAGAAGTTATAAGTATTTGATTTTTATTTGCCCATATACCTCTTTTTGGGAGAACCTTTGATTGAATTTGTTTAACAAGAGAGTGATCATCTGAGTCGACATGATCAATGTTCCATTTCTTAATTTCAGGTACAGTCAAAGATAGCTTAGTTACTTCCCTCCATTCATTAAAAGGTATAAGTTTTTGGTCTGATTGTCCAACAATAAATGGATAAAGCGAGTCTTGCCATTTTTCCTTTAATATATTAGCTTTGGTAGAAGGTTTTTTGACTAATAGTTTTTCTATCCATTCAGGAGAATCAGTGGCAATATTTGAGCCTTTAATTTCACTAGAATAGCTGTCAAATATTTTCTCATTTACATAATATCCTTTTCTATTTTTGGCAACTATGTATGAATCATATTCAAGCTCTTTATATGCTGAAATTATAGTATTTCTTGCAACATTTAGTTCTTTAGATAGAACTCTTGAGGATGGTAGAATTTCACTTGGACGAATAAGTCCGTTAGTGATTGCTTCTATTAACTGTTGTCGAATTTGTATCTGCAAAGTACGAGGTTTATCGTACTTTAAAGAGAATAGTTGACTCCACATTTCGTTCATTTTACTGGTACATTATTTATGTATTTACTGGTTCTATATAAACTATTATACTCATATACATATGTCGTAAAATTTTTGTATTGTCAATTATTAGTTTTGAAAGGAGGATTTATGTCTATTAATGTAGCGTTACAAAATGACAAGGATCATGTTTGGCATCATCTGACCCAGCACAAGGTCTATGAAAATAATGACCCGATTGTTTTGTCTAGTGGAAAGGGTATGTATGTGACTGACATTAAAGGTAACGAGTACCTGGATGGTACCTCTGGAGGCGTATGGACTGTGAATCTAGGTTTTGGCAGAGATGATATGGTTGATGCTGTCTCTGAGCAGCTAGAAAAATTACCATACTTTGCTGGATCCTTTGGTAATGAGCCTGCAGCGAATTATGCCAAGGAGCTCACTGAAATAATGCCCGGTTTTGAGAGAATATATTATTCAAACTCTGGTTCAGAGGCTAACGAAAAAGGCTACAAAATGGTTCGTCAGAGGGCGCACTTCTATAACGAAGGAAAGAAACACAAAATTATTTATCGTGACCGTGACTATCATGGCACAACCATCAGCGCTTTAAGTTCGTCAGGTCAGCTACAAAGAAAGAAAGATTATGGGCCTTTTACACCTGGTTTTGTAGAAATGCCTCATTGTTGCTGTTACCGTTGCCCATTCAATAAGAATTACGGTGATTGCAATATTGAGTGTGCAAATGCGCTTGAAGATGTTATTCTTCGAGAGGGTGCAGACACTGTAGGGTCAGTAATTCTAGAACCAATAACTGCTGGAGGCGGTGTTATAGAGCCGGTCAAAGAGTATTTCCCTATAATCGAGTCAATTTGTAAAAAATATGATGTCCTATTGCATATAGATGAGGTAGTTTGTGGTCTTGGTAGAACCGGGAAATGGTTTGGCTATCAGAACTTTGAAGTACAGCCTGATATTGTTACAACTGCAAAGGGTGTTGCGGCTGGTTATGCTGCAATATCTATCACTGCAACATCTGCAAAGGTGTTTGAATTATTTAAAGAGAACCCGGCTAATCCTGATAGCTATTTCAGAGATATTTCAACTTTCGGTGGTTGTACTGCTGGTCCTGCAGCAGCATTAAAAGCTTTAAGCATCATTAAGCAGGAAAAGCTACTTGAAAATATCAACACTGTTGGCGCTCATTTAAAAGACAAATTATTTGAATTGTATGACAAACATAGCTCTATTGGAGAGGTTAGAGGTAAAGGACTTCTTTGTGGTATAGAGTTAGTTAAAGATAGAAAAACTAAGGAGCCATTGAATGAGCAAATTGTTACCTCTGTTGCTGGGCATTGTTTACAAAATAAGGTAATGATCGGAAGGACTAATCGTAGCTTTGAGAAGAACAACAATGTATTGCTATTTAGTCCTGCATTTATTAGCACTAAGGGCGATATAGATTTAATAATTGATGCTGTCGATAATGCACTAACAGAAACTGTATAAAGCATAGTATTTAGGAGTAATAATATGATTGTAGGAGTACCAAAAGAGATAAAGAATCATGAATATAGGGTTGGCTTAACGCCATCAAGTGTAACTGAGTTAGTGCGTAGTGGACACCAAGTATTGGTGGAGTCAAATGCAGGTAACGGTATTGGAGCAAGCGATGACCAATATATCTCATCTGGAGCTAAGATAATAAATACTGCTAGGGAGATTTTTGCAACTGCAGAGATGATAGTAAAAGTAAAAGAGCCTCAAGCCGTTGAGAGAGCTATGTTAAGGGAAGGTCAAATACTCTATACATATCTTCATCTTGCTCCTGACCCTGAACAAACCAAAGATTTGGTTGAAAGTGGTGCTATATGTATAGCATATGAGACTGTTACGTCGCCATATGGCGGTTTACCTCTACTTGCGCCAATGTCAAAGGTTGCAGGAAGAATGGCTGTGCAAGCTGGGGCGCACTATCTTGAGCATCCAAATGGTGGTCTAGGTGCCCTGCTTGGTGGAGTTCCAGGTGTGGATCCATTAAAAGTTGTTATTTTGGGAGGAGGGGTTGTCGGGTCTCATTCTGCTCATATGGCTGTTGGTATGGGTGCCGATGTTTGGGTGCTTGATAACAACCCTAACACTTTAGAGAGCCATTGGCAACAATTTGGTCGTAGCACTAATACAGTTTTTTCGACCCAAAGTTCGGTAGAAGAGCACGTGCTAGGGGCTGACCTAGTTATTGGTGGCGTACTGATACCCGGGGCAGAGGCACCAAAATTAGTAACAAAAAAAATGATAAAAGAAATGAAACCTGGTTCTGTTGTTGTTGATGTTGCTATTGACCAAGGAGGCTGCTTTGAGACATCTAAAGCCACAACACATGCTAAACCAACATACATAGTTGATGATGTTGTGCATTATTGTGTGGCAAATATGCCTGGTGGTGTCCCAAAAACATCCACATACGCATTAAACAATGTAACACTACCATATGCGCTAGATATTGCAAATTTAGGGGCTACTAGAGCTTTAAACGATAATGAGTATTTACGTGCAGGACTAAATGTTCATAGTGGAAGGATTACATGTAAAGAGGTTGCACATGATTTGGGATATGATTATGTGCCAGCTTTTGATATTTTGAATAGTTAATAATTATAAGAGTAGGGGAAAATAATGAAAAAAATGACTTCAAGTGAAGCCTTTGTAGAAACAATGGCAGTTAATGATGTAAAAGATATATTTGGTATCATGGGCTCTGCATTTATGGATGCTATGGATATTTTTGAGCCTGCAGGAATAAGGTTGATTCCTGTGGTTCATGAGCAGGGGGCAGCACACATGGCAGATGGATATGCACGTGTTAGTGGTAGGCATGGTGTTTGTATTGGTCAAAATGGCCCTGGTATTTCAAATTGCGTTACCGCTATTGCGGCGGCATACTGGGCTCATAGCCCTGTAGTTATTGTCACACCAGAGGCAGGAACAATGGGTATTGGTTTAGGTGGATTCCAGGAAGCCAACCAGCTACCAATGTTTCAAGAATTTACTAAGTATCAAGGTCACGTAGTTAATCCGATGAGGATGGCTGAATTTACCGCGCGTTGCTTTGATCGTGCTATGAGTGAAATGGCTCCTACCCAGTTAAATATACCAAGAGATTACTTCTATGCAGAAGGTCAATTTAATATACCAAAGCCTCGCAGAATTGATCGTGGAACTGGTGGAGATGCTATGCTGAATGAAGCAGTTGACTTAATATCAAAAGCAAAATTCCCGGTAATTGTGTCTGGTGGTGGAGTGGTTATGGCTGATGGTGTCGAAGAATGTAAGGCATTAGCAGAACGTCTTGGTGCTCCTGTTGTAAATAGCTACCTACATAATGACTCATTCCCTGCAAGTCACGATCTTTGGTGTGGACCTTTAGGGTATCAGGGCTCTAAGGCTGGCATGAAGCTTATATCACAAGCTGACGTTGTGATAGCGCTAGGCACCCGTTTGGGGCCTTTTGGTACGTTACCTCAACATGATATGGACTACTGGCCAAAAGACGCTAAAATCATCCAAATAGATGCTGACCATAAGATGTTAGGCCTAGTTAAAGATATAACAGTAGGAATATGTGGAGATGCCAAGGCTGTAGCACTTGCATTGAGTGAAAAATTAAAAAATACCGAACTACTGTGTGACTCAAGCAAATCAGAGAGAGCTGAAAAAATTGCAACAGAAAAAGACGTCTGGGAAAAGGAATTAGATAGCTGGATTCACGAAACAGACTCTTATAGTATGGACATGATTGATAGTATGGAGTCAGGTCTTTTACATCCACGCCAAGTGTTAAGAGAACTAGAAAAGGCTATGCCAGAAGATGTTATGGTCTCTACAGATATTGGCAATATCAATTCTGTAGCTAATAGTTATCTTCGTTTTGAAAAGCCTAGAAGTTTTTTTGCAGCTATGAGTTGGGGTAATTGTGGGTATGCTTTCCCTACAATAATAGGCGCTAAAACAGCAGCACCACATCGACCTGCGGTTTCGTATGCTGGAGATGGAGCTTGGGCTATGAGTATGGTCGAAACTATGACCTGTGTTAGGCACGATATACCTGTAACAGCAGTAGTTTTCCATAACAAGCATTGGGGCGCAGAAAAGAAAAATCAAGTTGATTTCTATGATAGGCGTTTTGTTGCGGCAGAGTTGACTGATCAAAACTTTGTTGAAATTGCTAAGTCTATGGGAGCGGAAGGTATCTTGGTAGACAAACTAGAAGATGTAGGGCCAGCTCTGAAAAAGGCTATCGACATGCAAATGAATGAGAAAAAGACCACAATTATTGAAATAATGTGTAGTAGAGAATTAGGAGACCCTTTCAGAAAAGACGCCCTAAGTAAGCCTATCCGTTACTTAGATAAATACAAAGATTATGGTGTTAACTCTGGTCACAGATAGTATTTAATATTTCCTCTATTGGGGCAAGCTCTAGACTTGCCCCTTCTTTCATGTAAACTTGTTGTTACTTAAATTAATGATTAATTAATTAATGACTCTTATACAAAATCTTGAACTTAAGGCAAGGAAAAAGGATAAAAGAATTCTTTTGCCTGAATCAACTGATAACAGAGTATTAATAGCTGCAATAGATATTTCCAAAAGAAATATAGCTAAAGTTATTCTTTTGGGTGAAGAAAAATCTATACAAAGTAAAATAAAAGATTTAGGCATTCAAACAGACATATCTATTGAATGTATAGACCCAAATAACGAAAAATTAATAGATAAATACTCTAATTTATTATGGAATAAAAGAAAACACAAAGGTATTGAACTATCTCAAGCTAGAGAACTAGTTAGGGATAGAACTGTATTCTCTATGCTTTTGCTTGAAGATGGGCAGGTTGATGGAGTGGTTACTGGTGCAATTACCCCTAGCAGGGTTGTTTTAGGCAACGCTTTAAAGATTGTTGGTGCAAAGGATGACGTAGACCTGGTGTCAAGTTTTTTTATTATGATGTTTGATAAAAATCATCAGCAATACGGAAAAGAAATAATCTTTTCGGATTGTGCTATGAATGTTAATCCAAACTCAAAAGAATTAGCCTCTATAGCAATTACAACTGCTAAAACTACAAAAGATTTGCTTGGTATTGACCCAAAAATTGCGATGCTTTCATTTGCTACACATAACAGCAATAAACATGAACTAGTGATTAAGGTTAAAGATGCAACTAAAGAGTGTAAAAAACTGATTAAAAATGCCGAAATTGCTGGAAATATTCAGCTAGATGCAGCTATGGACCCTAATGTATTGAAAGTAAAACATCCAAACTCAAACTTTACCCCTCCAGCAAACGTACTGATTTTCCCTAATCTTGACTCAGGAAATATTGGTTATAAGCTAGTACAGAGATTTTCCAAAGCTCAAGCTATTGGTCCTATTTTGCAAGGACTAAAAAAGCCAGTTAATGACTTGTCAAGAGGGTGCTCTGCTGAAGAAATAGTTAATACGGTGTCAGTTACAGTCAATCAATGTAACTGAAAGTAGAAAATAAAGCTACATGCCCACGTAATTAGGCCCACCACCACCTTCTGGTGGTGTCCAGGTAATGTTTTGATATGGGTCTTTAATGTCACAGGTTTTACAGTGTAAACAGTTAGGCGCATTGATTTGAAAATAATCTTTACCATCCTTGTCAATTATTTCGTACACTCCTGCAGGGCAATATCGTTGGGCTGGCTCTTCAAATTCAGGTACATTTTTACTTAATGGTATTTCTGCGTTATTAAGTTTTAGATGTACAGGTTGGTCTTCCTCGTGATTAGTTCCAGAGAGAAATAGTGATGATGTAATGTCGAAACTAATCTCGTTGTCTGGACTGGGATAGCTAAATTGAGTGGTGCCTTTTGCAGGCAATAAATTTTCATTGTCCGGTTTATCATCTTTGATATTAAATGGCAGCTTATTGTTAAATATATTGTGTTCTATAAAATTATATGCAGAGCCAATATAAAAGCCAAATTTATGAATGGCGCTAGAGAAGTTTCTAGATTGATGTAACTCTTTATATAGAGAGCTAGATTTAAAAACAGTGTCGAAGTTAGCACTTTGAGAGGTTAATTTATTATTGACATGGATAGCAGCCAATATTCCTGATTTTATTGCGCAGTGACTACCCTTTATCTTTCCAGGGTTTAATGTACCAGCATCACAGCCAATTATCATGCCACCATCAAAATCCATTCTAACAAGAGAATTTAAACCTCCCTTGCTAATAGCTCTTGCACCGTAGGATATTCGTTTCCCTCCTGTTAAATATTGTTTTATAAGCTTATGGTGTTTAAAGCTTTGAAAGTCTTTAAAAGGATTTTGATGTGGGTTAGAATAATTTAAGTCAATGATTAAGCCGACAGCAACACGATTATTATCAAAGTGATAAAGAAAACCGCCGCCTGTTGTTCCTTTATTTAGTGGCCAACCAACAGTGTGAAGTACATCACCTGTATTGTGTTTTTCAGATTCAATTTCCCAAACCTCTTTAAAGCCGATGGCAAAATGTTGGGGTGATTTTCCTTCATCAAGATTGAATTCTTTTATCAGTTTTTTCCCTAGATGACCTCTAGCTCCTTCTGCAAATATTGTTTGCTTAGCCAGAATGTCCATTCCCGGGGCCCAAGTATTTTTTTTGTTACCTTGTTTGTCAATCCCCATATCTGCTGTAGCTATGCCACAAACATGGCCCTGATCATTAAGTATGTATTTGTTGGCAGAGAATCCAGGAAATATATCAACACCTAATTCCATAGCCTTTTCAGCTAGCCATTGACACATCTCACCGAGAGAAATTATATAATTTCCATTGTTGTGCAATTTTTTTGGGGTAATCCAAGAAGGAACCTTGTATGCACTATTTGCGGTTAGAAAATGAATCTCATCTCTTTTAACTAAGTTTGATAGTGAAGGGCAGTTCTTGGATTCTTCTGGGAACAAGTCATACAAAGCATTTGGCTCAAAGATTGCACCAGAAATAATATGAGACCCAATTTCAGAGCCTTTTTCTAATAAACATACTGATATGTCAGAATTTAATTGTTTAAGTTTACATGCTGTGGATAGGCCTGCAGGTCCGCCACCAACAATAACAACATCGTATTCAATTGACTCTCTTTCCATAATTAAACCTTTTACAGAACTAATAAAGCAAAGCGATTAGTTATGATTGTAACATCTCATCAACTGCTTCAAATAAATCCACCTGCCATACTAAGTCTGCCATACGACACATAGGCGCATCTGGGTCATTATTGATTGCAACTATAACCTGAGAATCTTTCATTCCAGCTAAATGCTGTATTGCTCCAGAAATTCCCACCGCCATATATATTTTTGGAGCAACAACTTTGCCAGTTTGTCCAACTTGATAGTCATTAGAGATAAATCCAGCATCCACTGCTGCTCTTGAGGCACCAACAGCAGCACCTAATTTGTCAGCTAATTGTTCAATAATAGCAAA
>JASLYC010000054.1 GCA_030739975.1 Gammaproteobacteria bacterium | reverse complement strand
CTCATTAAGAGTAATTATTACAATACTTAACGAGTTCATAGTCTTCTCCACTTCGTTATTTCGATGTGAAAAAGAATACCAATAGCAACCTTAACTAATACTGAGTTGGTTATTCATGTAGCATTCATGTAGCTTGGAAATTACCATTGGTCTGGAGATCCATACCAGCTCTTCTCGCCACGGCAACATTAGCTTTAACAAAGCCATGTTTATTGCCACAATCATGCACCTCAGCTTCACTAAGAAATGCTTCTAAAGGTTGATCTTTAATAAGCATATCTAGGGCATCGGTTAGTTGGATTTCACCACCAGCTCACACATCAAACGAAATTTGGACTTTAGTTCAAGTTGATATACAATCATAGTATGAAAAAACTAATATTGGCTCTGTTAATCTTTCTAGTTTCTATTTCATCCATTAAGGCAGAAGACCCTCTAGTAGCTGACCCAATAATTAACCATCTAAAATTAGCAATGGAAGATGACAAAGAGTTGGAATATTCTTTGAAGCGTTGTGCTGGTTTATTTCTGGCTTCTGGAACTGCTTTACATAAACTAGTAGAGGAAAACCATCCGGATGCTCAGCAATTTGTTGATTTGGGAGAGGAATTGATGGAATACCTAGCCAAGTATCAAATAATTGTCATAGATAGTAGTGAGCTAACTCAAGAGGCATTTAACAAAACTTATAGGAAAAATATTGAAGAAATACAACGTATGAATAGAAGTTATTATGCTCGAATGAGCGATAACTTTTCAACCTCTGGTACGATAACTGAAAATGATGTGCCTTTGGGTGATGATGTGTTTACTTGTATGGGTTTTCACGAACAAATATTTGGTAGTCAATAGAGTCTGTTCTACTCAGCTATATATTAATATAACCTCCCTCACACATCAAACGAAATTTGTAATTTTATGTTTGATAGAGGGTGTATACATCTATTCACGATTTCAAAGGGGCTCCCCTGTGCCTTTAAAGTCTAAATAAATATGTGAGGGATAAAAAAGCATTTAACCAAATTCTAATTTAACCAAGTTGGTATTATCCCTTTTTGGTTTTTTCGATATTTGCTTAATCAGAATGGCGTAAAAGGTATTCACCGCTGCCATCTGAATGTTTGATATAAACAATCCACCCTGCTTGCCTCAATTCTTTTAGTCCAGTTCTAATCGAATCCTCGCCATCTCTCAACCTTTTAGCCAAAGAGCGGATAGTAAATTTACCTGACTTGTGAATCTGGGTATGATAAGACATATAAGAATATAAACCAATAGCTTTAATTGATATAGATTGATCATTAAAAATTAAAGATGTTTTTGTAAAGCTAAAGATAGATTCATTATTATCTTTGTCTTGTAGATCTTCATCAAAATCCTCTTTTGAAGTATAATAAGCACCCCCATGAGTTCGTGATAAGAAACGTTCATTGCATAAAATATTCATATCACGCCTTATAGTTTGAGAGGTAACTTTAAATCTGTCGGCTAAATCTTCAACACGTATATAACCAACTTCTTTTGCAAGGCTAAGAATGTCAGCTTGACGTTTATTTAATAACCACCTAGGGTTAACTACATCCATTAATTTATTTATTAGAATTTATATTATTTAAATTTTAATTTAAATATTGATGTAATTTGATTTTTTTTTCATTTAATGTTGACATTCGAACATTTTATGTTATATTTTACTAGAAGTTCGATATAGAACATTTGTATAACGAACTTTTTTTTACAATTCTACTAACTTTAGTAGGAAATTATAATTAGGAGTATAAAAATGAAATACAAAAACTTTTCTCTAAAAAACACATTAAGTGTTTTAGTATCAGCATTCTTTTTGCTCAATGCTGGTTCATCTGTTGCTGCAAGCACTAGTGTTTGTTTAATTACAAAAGATGCAACTAATTCTTTCTTTGTTAAGATGGCACAAGGTGCTTTCGCTAAATCTGCTGAACTTGGTGTAGAGCTTCGATCTTTCGCAGGTAAGTATGATGGTGATCATGAAACTCAAGTTGCAGCGATCGAAACATGTGTTGCAGCTGGTGCAGGTGGAATTCTTTTGGTGGCATCTGACACTAAAGCAATCACTTCGTCTGTAAAGCAAGCAAGGGACTCTGGTCTTGTAGTATTAGCTCTTGATACGCCTTTAGATCCTATTGACTCAGCCGATATGACTTTTGCAACTGACAACTTTCTGGCTGGTGAATTAATTGGACAGTGGGCAGCAAAAACAATGGGGGATACTTCAAATGCCAAAATTGGTCTCTTGAACATCAATGTTTCACAACCCACTGTTGGAGTATTACGTAACCAAGGCTTTCTCAAAGGTTTTGGAATTGATATTGGCAACCCATCAAAATGGGGCGATGAGACAGATTCAAGGATCGTTGGTCATGAACTTTCAAATGGAAATGCTGAAGGCGGCCTTAAAGGTATGGAGAATCTGTTAGCAATTGATCCAAATATCAATGTTGTTTATACAATCAATGAGCCTGCTGCTGCTGGAGCTTATCAAGCTCTAAAGGCACTAGGAAAAGAAGATCAAGCAATCATTGTTTCTGTTGACGGTGGATGTCCAGGCGTTGACAATGTGGCCAATGGTGTAATTGGTGCGACTGCTCAACAATATCCTCTTCTAATGGCTGCTTTAGGTGTTGAAGCAATCTCGAACGCCGTTGAAACTGGCCAGATGCCTTCAGCAACAAAAGGGAAGGCATTCTTTGATACTGGCGTTGGCCTTGTGACTGGCTCACCAGTTTCTGGTCTAGATCAACTAACAGTAGAAGAAGGTAAAAATCTATGCTGGGGTGGTTAGTTCTCCTTGAAACATAAAAATCTAGCAACTCCAGTATAGATTTAATTTATGTTTCTTAGTGCAGGGCGCGCTTTTCTTGCGCGCCTTGTCTTATTCGAACCAAATTTACCAATTTAGAATATATTAAGATAAAATAAAATGAATGATAACTATCAACTCAACAGTGTTTTCAATTATCGTGAAACTCTAATGTCCAAAGCCAAGAATTATATTCAGGATTTTCCTGTTTTAATTCCATTTTTTATTCTATTATCAAGCATTCTGGTATTTGGACTTTTAGTTGGTGATCGTTTCTTTTCAGCTTTCGCATTAACCCTTATCCTTCAACAAGTTGCAATTGTTGGAATTATAGGAGTCGCTCAATCAATTGTTATTCTTACAGCTGGAATTGATCTTTCAGTTGGTGCTATAGCAGTTCTTTCCTCTGTGGTTATGGGGAAATTCACTATTGATTTAGGTTTACCACCAGAGATTGCTATTCTGTGTGGTTTGCTTTGTGGTACGTTTTTTGGAGCTATCAATGGAGTCTTGGTAGCAAAAGTTAAGGTACCTCCATTTATTGCAACACTTGGTCTCTGGATGATAGTGCTTGCTATTAATTTTCTCTACTCAGGTAGCGAGGTAATTAGTGCTCAAACACTCAGTACTGAAGCACCACTTCTTCAATTTTTTGGAAATAAAATCGAATTTGGAGGTGCAATATTTACTTATGGTGTGATATTCATGCTTTTGTTGGTTGTGCTGATGAGTTATGTGCTCAGTCAAACAGCATGGGGTCGACACGTTTATGCAGTAGGTGATGACCCTTCAGCTATGATGCTTTCTGGAGTAAATGTTGACCGTACGATCATATCTGTCTATGCAATTGCAGGATTAATTTGTGCTTTTGCAGGCTGGGCTCTTATTGGACGTCTTGGCTCAATATCTCCACAGGCTGGACAGATGGCAAATATTGAATCAATAACAGCCGTAGTTATAGGAGGTATTTCACTCTTTGGAGGAAGAGGTTCAGTTGTTGGAACGCTATTTGGTGCGCTCATCGTCGGTGTATTTTCTCTTGGCCTGCGTCTTCTTGGTGCAGACGTTCAGTGGACCTACCTTTTAATCGGAGTTCTAATAATTACTGCTGTTACAATTGATCAGTATATTCGAAAGGAGGTATCTTCATGATTAATCCAATATTGACTGCACATGGCCTGACTAAACGTTATGGAAAGGTCACAGCGATTGAAGATAGCGATCTTGATCTATTTCCGGGAGAAGTACTTGCCATCATAGGCGATAATGGAGCAGGAAAGACTACTCTAATTAAAGCTCTCTCAGGCGCAATTCAAGCTGATCAAGGCAAAATTATGCTCGAAGGAAATGAGATTGCATTTAACTCTCCTATTGATGCTCGAAAATATGGAATTGAAACAGTACATCAAACACTTGCCTTGTCTCCGGCACTATCAATTGCTGAAAATATGTTTATGGGTCGGGAAATACTCAAAACTGGTTTAATTGGTAAAGTATTTAGAAAATTAGACAAAAATAAAATGCGCAAAATTGCTCGAGAAAAGCTGTCCGAATTAGGTCTAATGACAATTCAGAATATCAACCAAAAGGTCGAGACATTATCTGGTGGACAGAGACAAGGGATAGCAGTAGTCCGAGCGGCAATATTTGGAACAAAAATTGTAATTCTAGATGAGCCTACTGCAGCTTTGGGAGTTAAAGAAAGTCGACGCGTTCTTGAACTTATTCAAGAGATAAAGTTACGTGGCATTTCAATCATCATTATTTCTCACAATATGCCGCATGTTTTTGAAATTGCGGATAGAATTCATGTACATAGGCTAGGAAAAAGGCTTTGCGAAATTAATCCTAAAGACATATCAATGTCCGAAGCAGTGGCTCTAATGACTGGAGCGATGAAACCAGAAAAAATAAAAGAAAACAATAGATGAAACTGATAGGGATTGACCGTGATGTTGAACTAGTTTGCGAACTAATTCATAATAAGCTGAGAGACGGAAGCCGAACAATTATTGGAATCGCAGGGCCACCAGCGTCTGGAAAATCAACCTTAGCTCGTGAAGTTGTAAAAAGCCTTAATAGAAATAATAGTTCATCTGGTCTGTTTGCTGAACTTTTACCAATGGATGGTTATCATTTGGATAATCATTTACTCAAGTCTCTTAAATTGCTTTCAAAGAAAGGATCTCCTGAAACATTCGATGCCTACGGTTTTTGCGAAGCTGTTAAAAGTTTATCATGTACAACTCGAGAGTCTTTTCACCCCACATTCGATCGAAAGATGGATCTAGCAATTGCCAATTCAATCTTGATTAAGCCTGAAACACCAGTCGTAGTTATTGAAGGTAACTACTTACTGATGGAGACAAAACCTTGGTCGTCTTTATTGAAAGTATTTTCGTCAACTGTATTTGTCTGCCCCTCTATGGCAACTATTCAAGATAGATTGATGCAAAGATGGTTATCGCTTGGACTAAATCCTGATGATGCAATGTTGAAGATTACTAGCAATGACCTAGTTAATACTAAGCTGATAATTGACAAAAGCCAACCTCCCGACCTTTATTTGAACCAAAACTATACTAAAAAGGTTTATTTAGAATAATCTTCAAATAAGCTAAGAAATCTAACTTTTTTAAACAAACAATAAGATTGAAGTCAAACTTTTAAAGTTTCTGGAGTTAGTCAAATCGTCATAACAAATTAATAAACTAAAAATAAAACTTATATCATGAAAATCAATAATATTGAAGGTGAAGTCGTTAAAGATAATGATGTTTACATTCTTAAAGACAACACTGATTTAAAGAGTCTTGTTCTAAGCTCAACTTTACTCCACCCTGGAAAGTCTACTCGAGGTCATAGCCATCCTGGACAAGAAGAAATTTATATGATTATGGATGGTCAAGGAAAAATGCAGCTCGATGATAAGACAGTATTAGTTAAGGAAGGAGAGGTCATCCTCATAGAGGATGGAGTTTTTCATCGAGTCCATAATACAGGAGACAAGCCTTTGTATATGGTATGCGTATTTAATGGCAATCGAAATCATTAAAGTGAAGCATTTTTTGCTAACTGCCATTTTTTATGCAAACCAGTATAGGTAGCTACAAATGATTATCTGCGCAGGCGAATCCTTAATAGATATGGTCTCTTTTCGGGGAGAGCCTGAATACACTCCACATGTTGGCGGTAGTAATTTCAATTCATCCATTGCGCTAGGCCGGTTGGGAGCTGATAGCCGAATAGAAAGTTTAGTCATGATTTGTTTTGTTTCAATTTGTAACAATTTGAAACAAATCGGAACACTATGTTGCATAACAATCAATAAACTGAAGTCTCTACTCAATGTTGGGTAGGATTGTTTCATAACTATATATTTCAATGGAGAGAGAAAATTATGAAAAATAAGATGAAAATATCCACGCTAGCGGCCACAGCGCTTCTAGCAACTACAACATCGGTAAGTGCTGGTGATGTAGAGGTTCTGCACTGGTGGACTAGCGGAGGCGAAGCTGCAAGTGTAAATTACTTAAAAGACAAGTTGAGTGATGCTGGGGTTGGTTGGACTGACTTCGCTGTTGCTGGTGGTGGTGGTGAAAATGCCATGACCGTACTTAAGTCTCGCGCTATATCTGGCAACCCGCCAACTGCTGCGCAAATCAAAGGTCCATCCATTCAGGAATGGGGCGATCTTGG
>JASLYC010000053.1 GCA_030739975.1 Gammaproteobacteria bacterium | reverse complement strand
AATTAAATTGAATATGATCAACATTGTCCAATTTACAACACAATTTCAATAATGTTGATATTAACTTTTATGGTATTAAAAGTAGTCGCATCAATATTGTTTGTAAAGGTTTTACCCCTGTACATGACACCCGCTTGTTGTGGCTAGATAACTCGTCTACTATGATATTGCTGCCAATGAAACACCGCCATTTAGGGCAAGTTGTGAGTTGTGGATAAAAAACAGAAGGGATGAGGGGATGAAATGGCGGTTAGGGATGACAGGAGTGATGTGAGACAGACAACGGCAGGGTTTCGAGGGCCGCTGATGGTGTAATCCCTCACCTCTGCCAAAAGCAAATTCCTATCCCTTGAAGAAATGATGAAGAGATCAGGACTAGATGAAATACATTTTTCTAACAGCCCTCCATTTTGGTGTGCCATAGGTGTCAAAAAATGATTCGTGTACTTGTTCTGTCATTATACAGCCCTGTAGCTGCAAGCACTCGGTATCGATTTATTCAATTTATACCATTCCTTAAAGAGAAAGGCATTGACTTACAGATTCGTCCTTTATTGGATGATGTATACCTTCATAATCGCTTTAATAATAAAGTATTCCCATTCATTAGTGTAATTACTTCAATTATTAAGCGACTTACCATACTTAGGAAGCAGAAGAGGTGCAATTGCACTGTTGTAGACGAAAGTTGTGTGTTTTTTGCCAATGATACAGAAAGTTGGTTGGGTGCATTTCGGCATATGAGAGATAACCCGGTTAAGCGCATTCAGATGGGAAAGTATGGTCGTGAACGTATTGTTGAAAAATATTCATTACTATGCAATATACCAATAATTGAAAAAACTGTTATTTCAGTTTGTAGATAATTATGTGCGGAATTACTGGAATTTTTGGCAATCTTAGAAAAGAGGAGTTTGATAGCTCTATACATGAGATGTCAGCAACATTGAATCATAGGGGTCCTGATGATGCCGGTACTTGGATTAATGAAGAAAATGGTGTTGCATTTGGCCATCAAAGATTATCAATTATAGATTTATCATCAGCTGGTCATCAGCCTATGGTCTCTCATTGTGGTCGGTTTACTACTGTTTTTAATGGTGAAATTTACAATCATTTACAATTAAGAGACAAGTTAAATACATCTGCAAATAAACAATCTTGGAAAGGCCATTCAGACACTGAGACCTTAGTGACTGCATTTTCTCAGTGGGGCATTGAAAAAACTTTACAACAATTAGTTGGCATGTTTGCCATTGCAGTTTGGGATTTTAAAGAAAAAAGACTATTTTTAATTCGTGATCGATTTGGAGAAAAGCCACTGTATTATGGTTGGAGCAATGGCGTTTTTTTATTTGGCTCAGAACTCAAGGCATTACAAAAATACAAAAGGTTTAGTAATCAAATTGATCGAGGTGCGCTGTCTCTTTACATGAAATATATGTATGTTCCAACACCATATTCTATTTTTAGAGACATATATAAATTAGAGCCAGGGTGTATATTACAAATAGATAAAGGTACGAAGCCACCAACCCTACCTCTTTTTGCACCATTTAGAGATCAAGGTATTAATATTGCACAGTGGTATTCCATTAGTAATATGGCACAAGCTGGCCAAAAAAATCTTATCACAGATCAAAATGATGCAGTAGATTTAATTGAAAAAACACTCTTAGAATCAGTTCGATCGCAGCTTATTTCTGATGTGCCATTAGGAGCGTTTCTTTCTGGTGGAATAGACTCCTCAGTTATAACCGCATTAATGCAGAAAGTATGTAAGGATCCTGTCAAGACGTTTACCATTGGCTTTGAAGAAAGCTCTTTTAACGAGGCCATATATGCAAAAGAAGTATCTAGACACCTTGGGACAGAGCACCATGAATTGTATGTAACATCAAGCGATGCATTTAAAGTTATTCCGCACTTGCCTACTTTGTATGATGAGCCTTTTGCGGATAGTTCACAAATACCAACTTATTTGGTAAGCAAGTTAGCGCGAGAAAGCGTTACGGTTTCACTTTCTGGTGATGCTGGAGATGAGTTATTTGGTGGATATAACCGCTATTTATGGGGTAGTCGTGTGTGGAATAAGGTTAGATGGATGCCACTAATTGTTCGGCAAACCTTAGGAGTTGCTATAAATAAAATCTCTGTTAATACATGGGATAGCATTGGTAATTCATTACCTAATAGCAGTAGAGTGTCATTAATGGGGGATAAGGCTCATAGGATGGCGCATCGTTTAAAGAATGTTAAGAGTCTAGATGATGTGTATCATAGTTTAGTGACCGAAGGATACAAAGAGGACGGTCTAGTTGTTAATGATAAGGCGGCATTAATAACAAAATTAGATAATAATGATATTGTTTCAGGTATAGTTGATTCTGAACATCGAATGATGCTATTGGATAGCCTTACTTATCTACCTGATGATATATTAACTAAAGTTGATCGTGCTGCTATGGGTGTAAGTCTTGAAACGCGTATACCTTTTTTAGATTATAGGGTAGCTGAACTAGCATGGAGACTTCCTTTGGATACAAAGATTAATAATGGCGAGACCAAATGGCCTATAAGGCAAGTGCTGTATAAGTATGTCCCAAAAGTGTTAATTGAACGAACAAAGGCTGGCTTTGCTATACCAGTAGGTCAATGGATACGTGGACCTTTGCGTGAATGGGCGGCTGATTTATTAAATGAAGAAAGAATTCGACGTGAAGGATATTTTAATCCTGAGCTTGTTCAGCAACTTTGGCAGCAGCACCTTAGCGGAAAATATGACTGGACACCTCGTTTATGGGCTATTTTAATGTTTCAAGCATGGCTAGATAAATAAAATCTTGTGGAAGAATTGCCTCAAGACATTTTTGATGTCATTAGCCTTGCATATTCTAAAGTTTTTTTAAACACCCCATTCTGCAGCCGGAATTTTTAATACAAGGTTTTTTGAACTTATGGCAACAAAAACTTTAATTCTTTGCCCAAAAAGTGACAGTTATTTAAGTTTGTTAAAAGATGGAATTAATTGTGTAATGTTTAACCCTAATATGAGTAATTTTGATGAAAAATTAGTTAAATGTATTGAAGATAATAATTTTAGAAAAACTATAACAGAAAACGCATATAAGAATATTGAAAAGCATTCTTATGATGCGCGTATTGCAACATTGCTAAATTATATTGAAGGATAAAATAAAATGCTGGCTAGAGATTTTTATACAAATACTGATACCAAAACAAATCATGATCTAAAATTTATAAAAGGTATTAAGGGCTTTCTTGTAGAAAATAATGTTAAATCTGTTGTTATTTCTGAGTTGTGTGATATATATATAGGAAACACGCCATAAGGTTGCTCATGAGAGTTGTTCTTTTTTTTACTTTTGATATCTCTTTAGAATTATGGGCTAAAACAGGACTGTTGCATAGAGAAGTAAGAATATATCAAGAATTAATCAGGCGATATAATATCGAAGTTCAATTTATTACATATGGTGGAGAGTCTGATAAAAAATGGAGTGAATTTTTAGGAGACATACAATTATTGCCAGTTTATACGCGTATGACTAAACGCCAAAATAAGTTTTTAAATATATTACAATCAGTTTTAATTCCATGGTTTTTTCGTAATGAGTTAAAAAAATCTGATGTTTTAAAAACAAACCAAATTTGGGGTGGGTGGGTAGCTGTTATTTCTAAGTGGGTTTTTAACAAACCGCTTATTGCAAGGTGTGGGTATGAGTTCTATGATAATTTAAAAAAACAGAATGCATCAAGGAAATTTTTAATATTTGCCTACCTTGTGTCAAAATTGACATATTCTCAAGCTGGTTGCATTCATGTGGCATCTATACGTAATAAGAGGTTGGTGCATGAGGTGTTTAAAATTCCTCATAAGCGTATTGATGTACGACCAAATTGGATTGAATCTAAAATTTTCCACCAAATGAATCATAAACGATCTACTAATAAAGTACTTTTTGTTGGACGTCTTACGACGGAAAAAAATCTCTCAATGTTGATAGATGCTTTAAAAGTTAGTGATATATCAGTGGATGTACTAGGTCACGGTGAGTTATATAGTGAAATAAAGGATCAAATAAAGAAAAATAATGTTAATGTAAAGTTCTTAAAAACTATTCCAAATAATAAAATGGCTGAGTTGTATAATCACTATGCTGTATATGTTATGTGCTCTAATTATGAGGGAAATCCTAAGACATTATTAGTAGCTATGTCTTGTGGTTGCGCAGTGGTTGGGACAGATGTTTCCGGCATTCGTGAAATAATTCAACATGAGAAAACTGGATTACTGGTTTCTCAGGATTCTGAGATGCTGAGAGATGCCATTCTAAGGTTAATATCTTCAGATAAGTTGTGTGTGAGTTTGGGTGGCGCTGCTAGCCGTTATATTTTGAAACATAATTCTTTTAATAGCGCATTAGTGTCAACACCCCCATCTTTCTACAGCGCATAAATAGAAAATTGGCCGAACCCTCTCTGTTGTAAAAACTGTATTGGCGACAGATCGAGTATAGGAAGAATAAACGCCCTTTTTTCACCCAGATCCAACAGCCGCTGACTGCTGCTGGATCGCCCGGCAACTGTGTAATACCTCCCCGCATCCGGTCGCTATGGAGGTAA
>JASLYC010000052.1 GCA_030739975.1 Gammaproteobacteria bacterium | reverse complement strand
TAAAGTAACAAATATCTTCATATAGTTGTTAATCAAGTTGCCGATAGTTTTTATGACTATTGGCAACTTTTTTTGGCAACAAATAAAGTGATGTTTTATGTGTGTTTGTTTTGTTCTGTACAATAATGTAAGTTTCTAATTATTTTATTTATTAACTCTAAAAATAAAATAATCAAAAACTTATATTCAGGTTTACCTAGGATATACATATGAATGGTTATTTTTTGACTCAATAAAAGGTACTCAATATGTCAAATGAAGAAGATTTGAATAATTTAGATATTACTGATGAGATGATTGCTGAAGGGCGATCATATACCGGCATTATGCCTGACGATATGCCTAAATGGATGTCTAAGACAATTCTTGGGATTGACCTATTTAGCCTAAGAACTGGACAAATAGCTTGCTGGTTAACTGTACCTGTATTTGTATCTATGTTCTACGAAGTTGTTGCTAGGCACTTCTTTAGCGCTCCGACGATGTGGGCTTATGATATTAGTAGGATGTTTGCTGGTGCGATGTTTATGCTTGGTGCTGGCTATGCTCTATCAAAGGGGGTGCATATTCGTGCTGACTTTATGTATCGAGACTGGTCAGTCAAAACACAGGCAACAATCGACCTTACTTTGTATTTATTGTTTTATTTTCCTGGACTAATGGGTGCAAGCTGGGCTTGTTACAATTATGCTTATAAATCTTGGATGCAAATGGAAAGAGGAATGGACACTGCCTGGATGCCTTATCTAAGCCCAATAAAGACTGTCTTATTAGTGTCGCTTGTGTTGCTTTTGATCCAAGGTATTTCAGAGGTGCTAAAGTGCGTGTATGCGATTAGAAATAGGAGATGGCCATGACTCCAGAAATACTAGGCATGCTATTAATAGCAACAATGCTGTTTGCTATTTTTATTGGATTCCCTATCTCATTTACTTTAATCTTTTTGGGTGTATTTTTTGGCTATCTTGGTTTTGGTAAGCTAGTCTTCTTTTTGATGACCTTTCATTTCTCTGCAAGCATGCTCGAACAGACACTTGCAGCAATACCCCTCTTTACCTTTATGGGTATTATGATGGAAAAAGCTAACCTGATGGAGAGGCTATTTACGTCTGTACAAATGGCATTAGCTAAGACAAGGGGATCGTTATTTGTTGCGGTTCTTTTTGTGTCAACTATATTTGGTGCAGCAACAGGAATTGTCGGTGCATCTGTCACTATTCTTGGAATTATGTCAGCCAAAACAATGAATAAAGCAAAGTATGATGTTCGTTTGGCTGCTGGTTCAATTACTGCAGGTGGAACTCTAGGAATCCTGATACCGCCAAGCATCATGTTGGTCGTTATGGGTCCTATTCTAGAGATACCTGTAACAGACTTGTTTGCTGCAGCTATCATACCTGGTTTAATGTTGGCTTGTCTTTATACAGGCTATACACTTATTAGATGCTATCTCAACCCTTCATTGGGCCCTGTAGTGCCAGAGGAGCTTCGCCCAACCTCTATGAGAGAGGTTTGGATTGAGTTTTTTAAAGGTCTAGTGCCGCCAGTTTTGTTGGTTGGTTCATCTCTTGGAAGTATATTGTTTGGTCTAGCTACACCAACTGAGGGTGCTGCTATGGGCGCTGTTGGTTCAATATTACTAACATTAGCTTATCGAAAATTTAATCTAGATATTTTCAAAGGAGCCCTACTAAAGACACTTGAAATTACCACCTTGATAATGGTACTGGTTGCCGCATCTAACTTTTTTGGTTCAGTATTCTCTAGACTAGGTACACCAACAATGATAACTGAGTACTTAATGACTCTAGATTTGCCGCCTATGGTATTGCTGTTAATTATAATGGCTTTTATATTCTTACTAGCATGGCCTCTAGAGTGGGTACCTATAGTATTAATTATAATCCCAATAATACTCCCTCTAGTCGTACAGCTTGGTTTTGATCTTACCTGGTTTGCAATATTGGTAGCAGTAAACCTACAAACTGCCTGGCTCTCCCCTCCCGTAGCTCTGTCAGCCTATTTTTTAAAGGGAGTTGCGCCTGATTGGGATTTAAAGGATATCTATAAAGGTATGATGCAGTTTATGTGTATTCAGGTGGTTGGTTTGACTTTGATTATATTATTCCCTCAAATAGCACTATGGCTCCCAAATTATCTATACGGAAATTAACTATAGATGGTAAATAGTTATAGCGATATTATTGAATATTGGTATTCTGAAAAAAGTAAAAAACATTGGTTTAACTCAACCCCTGATATAGATTCTGAGATAAAACAAAGATTCGAAGATATCTGGATTAGAGCTCAGCAAGACGAATTTAGTGACTGGGTTAAATCGCCAGAGGGTTGTTTAGCTCTAATAATATTGCTTGATCAGTTTCCACTTAATATGTATAGAGGTAAAGCTAAAAGCTTTAAAACAGAACAGCAAGCTATAAGAATATCTCTTTACGCTATAAACAAGGGCTTTGACAAAGAATTAAAGTCTGATGAGCTGCTTTTTTTATTTATGCCTTTAATGCATAGCGAAAATATTACTCACCAAGAAATGCAAGTTGAACTATTTGATAAATATAATTTCAATATAGATTATTCTCAGCACCACAGAGATATAGTAAAAAAATACGGAAGATTTCCCCATAGAAATAAAATATTAGGGCGAAAAAGTTCTGGAATTGAAACAGAATATTTGCTATCTAGTGGTGCCTTTAAGGGTTAAATTTGTTAGTTTGACTAATATACAAATTAATATACGCTATAGTTAATGCCCAACAGTACTATACTCTTCGCGAATGTACTCAACACCCTTTGTATTGACGTATGAAGTACGTAACTCTACAATCTCGTTATGGAAACTATAGCCTGTACGTCTAATTTTTAGTATCGATTCACCCTCGTCAATCCCTAACATATCTGCAATATTTTTCTTTGCCTTGCCAGCTGTTACTCTCTCTGAGCATTTAGATATAAAAACATTAAACTTATTTTGATATAGGTTATATATAGTGCTATGGCGATTACAGAATAACTCTTTTGTCATTAATGGAAACCTAGCAATTGGAATTGTAATCTTGTCTACTGAATGAATTTTGCCATTAAACGCTAAGGAGTTATATATATCAAAAACTTTATTGTTTCCCTCTGGTATTTTAAGTATCTTTGCTTCTGCACTATTAGCAGCTCTTGTTTGAAAAGATACACATTCAACCTCTGGAATCTCTCTTTCATTGCTATCTTTAGTGCATATATGAAAATATTTAAAAAGAAAGCTGCTATCGTCATGTTCACAAACAAAAGTTCCAAGTCCCTGTTTACGAACTAAAACCCCATCCTTTTCTAAAGAATCTATCGCCTTTCTTACTGTACCAATTGAAACACTAAAAAGATCTACGAGAGTTTTTTCGTTAGGCACTAGTTGACCTGGCCTTAATGAACCTTGAGACAGGCAACCAAGTAGTTCATCTCTTATTTGCTTCCAGAGTGGGGTTTTAATGTTTGAATCTATGTTAAATGTAATATCCAAAATTCCCATATTTTTTCCTTTACTGCTTTTTAAAGTCTGGCTTTAATATTACCTTTGCAGAAGATATTCTTCCATCGTGAAGCTCTTTAAATGCAAAGTTGGCTTCAGACAACGGGTACTCTTTTATCCAAGAAAGATCTCCAAAATAGCCCTTGTCTATATACTTTATGGCAGACTTAAAGTCTTCCATACTGTATGTATAACAGCCAACTAATTTTATCTCTTGCAAGGTCAGTTTTCTAATATTGATAGCGCTAGTCCAATTCTGCAAACCGACATTAACAATGACGCCGCCAGCTTTAATTGAATCAAAAGAAATAGAGCTAGTTTTCTCGCTACCAACGCAATCGATTATAACGTCAAAATAATCATTTGATACAGATTGTTTTATTGGGTTTACTGCATCAATTCCTATATGCTCTTTTACGCAAGGATGTCTAGCCATATTAGTTTCTAGTATTTGCATCTTTACGCCATACGACTTTAGTAAAAGTCCAGTTAGAAATCCTATAGCTCCAGCACCAATCACCAGAACATGACAATCTTTTATATCTAAATAAGACTCCTTTATAGCTATATTTACTGCATGTATTACTGTTGCAGCAGGTTCTGTTAAGGCCACATGGTTGGGATTCATATTTGCAGGAGCCTCGACTAAACATTGCTCAGGTATACTCATATATTGGGCAAATGCTCCTTGCCTATTCATGCCTATCATGTCTCTATCGCTACATAAATTATCTCTTCCTTGCATACAATAACTACAAACTCCACAGGTGATTAGAGGGTTTCCAGTAACTAAAAGACCGCTATTATTGCCTTCAACTATTTCTCCGCAAAACTCATGTCCCAAGATAAGCCCTGGTAATCTTCTGGGGTCATGTCCGTGATATGCATGCATGTCAGAACCACAGATACCTACTGATTCGATTCTGACCAAAACGTCATCTTCACGATCAACTTGCGTTGAGTGATAATTTGGCTCGTATGTCATTTCATTTGGTGCGGTATAAACAACCGCTGCCATTTTATCTATCATTGTGCTGAAAAACCTCCATCTAGGAATACTGTTTGACCTGTAATATATGAATTAGCATCACTACATAGAAAGACACTGATACCGAATAAGTCATCTTCTTCGCCGTTACGGTTCATCATTGTTTTGCCTGCTAAAACTTTTAACTTTTCAGGATCTTGGAATAGTGATTCGGTTAGCTTGGTGTGAAAAAATCCCGGCGCAATAGCGTTAACAAGTATGCCAGATTTAGAGTATGCCTGAGCTAATGCACGAGTCAGCTGCATCACTCCTCCCTTGCTTGCGCCGTAGGGAATACTATTGTCGAAAGCCCTGATGGACTGCAAGGAAGCGATATTCATGATTCTTCCCCATCCATTTTCTTTCATCTTTTTAATAACCAATTGACTTAATTGATAGGGCGCAGTTAAGTTGATATCTATAGTTTTTTGCCAAGCACTAAGTGTCATCTCTTCAGCAGGAAGTCTGACATTAATGCCAGCGGCGTTAATTAAAATATCTATTTTTTTTGACACACCATAGATATGAGATAGCATCTCTTCTAATTTAGTTGAATTGGTAACATCAACTCGAAAAAATGCAGCTTGAGAGCCTAGTTCTTCTATCTCTTTTATGGTTTCATCTGCATTCTCATCTATGCTTGCAATCCAAACAAATGCCCCTGCACGGGCCAATGACAATGCTATCATTTTACCAACACCACTGCTGCCACCAGTCACCAGGGCAATTTTATTATCCAAAGAAAAATTTGCTAAATCCATACAATCTACTCCTGAACTGGGCTGCCCAAATCAAATGTTTCATTTGGAAAATATTTACTTAGTCTAACATCTGAAGCTCTAGCGTGCCCTTCCATCCCTTCAAGTCTAGATATCCTGGAAGCGTTTTGAGCAATATTCCTTGTTGATTCTCGGTCCATTCTTTGCCATGTCAGCACTTTCAAAAATTTGTGTGCTGATAATCCTCCCGAATAGCGTCCAGCGCCTTTGGTTGGTAATATGTGATTAGGTCCTGATGATTTGTCACCAAAAGTAACAGTAGTCTCTTCGCCTAAAAATAATGAGCCATAACAAGTCAAATTCTCCAACCACCATTCAAGATCTTCGCACTGCACCTCAAGATGTTCAGATGCGTACTCGTCTGAAATACGAACAACCTCTTCTCTTGATTCACACAAGATAACCTCACCATAGTCTCTCCAAGCGCAATTAGAAGCATCTTTTGCAGTTGGGGGTAATTTTTCAATATATTCTGGTATCAGTTTCATAACTTTTTCTGCTAAATCTCTTGATGTAGTAAAAAGCCAACCTGGAGACTCATGACCATGCTCCATCTGACCAACAATATCAATCGCAACGACATCTGGGTCAGCAGTCTCATCAGCAATAACTGCTACCTCAGATGGGCCTGCAAATACGTCAATTCCTACCTTACCAAACAAAGTTCGTTTTGCCTCAGCAACAAATTTATTTCCAGGACCAACAATGATGTCAGCTTTTTTACCTGTAAAAAGACCATAAGTCATACTGGCAATAGCCTGAACTCCACCAAGAGTCATCATATAGTCAGCCCCAGCCGCTTTCATTGCATATAAAACATACGGATGTATGCTTTTTCCTTTAAAAGGTGTAGAGCAAGCAATAATGCATGGCACACCTGCAGCTTTTGCTGTAGCTATACTCATGTAAGCTGAAGCAATATGGGCATAACGACCGGTAGGGACATAGCAACCAGCTACATTGACAGGTAGAAGCTTTTGGCCTGCCTCTACGCCATTGTTTTTGCTATAAAACTCTTCTACTGAGTCGCGTTGCTCTTTAGCAAATTGGTAGACCTGCTTACAGGCAAAATCGATATCATCCTTAACACTCTGAGGGACATCAGCAATAATGGACTCTATATCATCTTTCGATAAAAGAATTTCACCTTCCCAGTTGTCAAGCTTTGATGCATAATCACGGACAGCTTGTTCTCCATTTTTTTCTATATTAGATAGCATTGCATTAACAACCTCTTGTGCCTCTAATGTATTTGCTTCTGCTGTTTTATCAGCTTTTTTTAAGTATTCCATTTCTCTCCTTTATCTAAATCAGTTATCAGTCTATTTTTTCCATACAGTTAAGCACTTTCATACAACCTAGTAAGCACAAACTCTTGATGCCCAAGAATTTCAGCTGCTGTCATTCTGCCATTAGAAGTGTTAACTAAATTTTCAAGAAGTTTGTCTCCGGCCTGGTCTAAATTTATGTCACGATTTAATAGCCCAGTAACATCAACATCAACATGTTCAGACATCGTTCTTACAGTTCTAGGGTTGGCACAAATTTTAATTACAGGTAGTATTGGATTACCGATTATATTGCCCTGCCCGGTAGGAAAGAAGTGTGCTACATATCCTGAGGCTGCACATAGTGTAACCATTTCTGCAGCTGCAGAGGAAGAGTCCATAAACCATAAACCTTTCCCTGTTGGCATTTCAGCTTTGTCTAATACCCCATCAACTACACATTTTTTACCTATTTTTTGAATATTACCTAAAGCCTTCTCTTCGATTGTCGTTAGGCCCCCTTCTATATTTCCTTTGGTTGGCTGTGACTCTGACAAATCGTCTGTTTTAAACCTTTCTATCATATCTTGATAGCGGTTAAACATAAACATAAATTGGTCTGCAACAGCTTCATTAACACATCTATCTTTTACTAGATGTTCACCTCCAGTGATTTCAGAAGTCTCTCCAAATAACAGAGTACTATCAATATCGTAGAGTTTATCAAAGGCATTTCCTACAGTAGGATTTGAGCCAAAACCTGAAGTTGTGTCAGACTCTCCACACTTGGTTGAAACCCATAGCTCACTAATATCACATGGCTCTCTTTGTAGTCCAGTAGCATAATGTACCATGTCATAGGCTGCCTTAGATGCTTCAGCAATAGTCTGAATGTCGCCCCTTTTTTCAATAGAAAAGCCTTTGACTGGCTTGCCAGTTTTAGCGATACCATCAACTATCTTATCTGTCCAGCCTGGCTCAATACCAATAACTACTACCGCGGCAACATTTGGATTAGATCCAGTACCAATCATAGTTCGAAAGTGAAGATCAAGGTCTTCACCAAACTGTAGTCTGCCATAAGGGTGAGGTAGAGCTATAGTTCCTTTAATATTATTAGCGACTGCCTCACAGGCTGCATTTGATATATCATCTACCGGCAATATAACAACATAATTACGTATTCCAACCCTATTATTCTCTCTACGAAAACCATAAATTTTTTGATTCAAATCCATACCTACCACCTCTTAGTTTTTACGTTATGTACATGTAGATGATCTCCAGCAGCTATATTTGAAACTGTGCGACCAATATCAACACCGTACTTGATTACAGTACTACCTTCACTAATATCTCTTATGGCTACTTTATGGCCAATAGGTATATCTTGGTTAATTTTGATATCCATAAGCTTGTCTTGGTCCATTATCCAGCCAGTAAGATTATCATTAGCCTTTAGGTCCTCAACTGTTATAACTCCGACGGAATCATTTTCATCGTGAACAATAAATTGAATCATTATTTCTCCTTAATTCGATAATTAATATAATTGACATAAATGTATAACATATATCAACTAGAGTATATTATATCATATATATGTTTAATAATATATAAAAAAAATACATTAATATAAAAAAAATAATGTGATTGACTTTATCGGGATTTAATTAATTAATAAATAAAATAAGAAATTAATTAATCGAACAGGCTTTTTTAGGTATCTAAGAATTTAGGCCAGATACATATTTATGGCAAAATATAGCAGCACTAAGGCAGACAAAATCAATATAACGTATCTGGCTAAAACGAAGCCCTCTTTTAGGTAGCCCTTAATGCTATTATTATTTTCTTGAGTGTTGTTTCTTGACTTTCTTACAAAGGTCCACCACAAAGGGGTGACAATCAAGATAACAATTAATACAATTAAACTATTTGAATCCATCCTAATAATTCCATATACATAAATGATGTAAATATATCACAACAACAAGCTTACTAATTGTTGTTTTAGTATATTTTTCCATCTCTATATTATTGAGCCACCAATATGTAATCCTTTATTTTATCTAAATAATCTATAATGACCCTCCTTGCAATATTTATTATCTTTATTGATTGGAGTTTTTAGTGACAGTTTTAGCCGCAATTTTATTACTAGTTATAATCATGGATCCGATTGGAAATGTGCCAATATTTTTAACTGTCTTAAAAAATATTCCTGCTGAAAAGAGAAGAAGAATAATAATTAGAGAGCTACTAATAGCTCTAATTGTTTTATTGTTTTTTATGTTTATTGGTAGATATATTCTACAACTCTTGCAAATTGCTGAATCCTCTTTGGGCATTGCCGGAGGCATTATGTTGTTTCTGATTGCTATTAAAATGATTTTTCCTGGTGCCAATAATATGGTAATTCATAACGAGAAGATGGAGCCTCTAGTGGTGCCATTAGCGGTACCTTTGATTGCTGGACCTTCTGCAATTGCCGCTGTAATACTTATGATGGCACAAGATCCAGATAGATGGATAGAGTGGGTATTTGCCCTTTTAGTTGCATGGCTTGTAGCCGGAGTAATCCTTGTCTCTTCTGAGACTCTAGGTAGAAAGCTCGGTGAAAGAGCGCTACTAGCTATTGAACGTTTGATGGGAATATTACTAATGCTGGTTTCTGTTGACTTTATCTTGGATGGCATAAAACAAACTTTTGGCGTCTAAAGTTTATCTTTTATGTATACCTAAAAGATTAAATATAACGAGAATAGATAGCCTGCTGCCATTGAACCCACAGCTGCAATAATCAAATAGAGTGCAACAAGTCTTGGTTTTGCCAGAGAATAAATTGCGATAGCTGCTGGAATACTTGTAACACTACCTGCTAACATAAAGGTTAGCCCTACTGCAGGTGACATGCCTAACTCTAATAAGCCCCCTACTAATGGTATTGCTGCGTAACCATTAAGATAGGTAGGAATACCTAACATGACAGCTAGTGGCAGTGCATATGTACTATCTACACCTAGCCAATTAACGATTAAGCCATTGGGTACATACGCTATCAACAAACTTTCAAGTAGAAAAGCAAACGCAAGCCAACGTGTTAGAAATAATCCTACTGATAAGGTTTCATTGATAAAAATTTTACGTCTTTTGGGGTTATGCCAAAATTTATATATTATTGACACTTTATCTTCATTCGAGCATGAATCAGAACAGCTCGGCTTAGCAATATCCTTCAAGGCATCACTCAGGTATCCGGTCTTGCTTATCAATAAAGCGCTATAGCCAGCCATTAAGCCCATTGTAATGGCTGAAAAGGTTTTTATAATAGCAAACTCAAATCCCAGCTCTGCTGTAGTCAAAATAAACATTTCAGGATCCATAATAGGTGATGCTATACAAAAAGCTAACACTGGTGCAATAGGAACTCCTGCCGCTAAAAGGCCTGCCACTAAAGGAATCACACCACAAGAACAAAATGGAGATAGTGCGCCAAAAATAGAAGCTATTGCGATTGCTTTTATTGGCTTGCCATTAAAAGTACTGGCAACTATTTGGTCTGAACCGCTGGCTTTTAAATATGCAGCAACTGCCACCGAAAGTAAAATAAACGGAGAAATTTGAACTAAAGCGCCAAGTGTTGACGTCACACTTTCGATTGCCTGCAACGGAACAAATAAACCTAGAATCAGAATGATTATTAAAGAAAAAGCAATTGGAAATCCTAGCAATGAAAAGAATCTGTTTATATAAAAAATAGGATACTTTTGCCCTATTTTGGATATATTCTTTTCTGAATCTTGCTGTTTGACTGCCTGTATTTCATTATTATGCATTATTTTTTCAATTCCTGTGTATTTTGATAGATGGCATTAAATAAATGATTTAGCGTATTAATTCTCCTCACTACAGCATTCTGACTTGAGTTTTTCTAATACCTCAGTAAGCAGATCTAACTGTGCATAACAATAGACACTTCGACATATTTTTTTTTGACTAACTAGGCCCGCATTCTTAAGACCACTTAGATGAAAACTAAGGGTCGAAAGAGGTATGGCTAATAATTTAGCAATCTCTCCAATTGTTAGGCCGTTATCACCCCTCTTAATAAGTAATCTATATATAGCTAAGCGATTCTTATTAGCTAGCTCTGAAAGTATATTTATCATTTTTTTATCATCCATATTTGAATCATACCACACAAACCTGTATTAAATAACTATATTTCTAGTTTTATAGATATAACTATAAATAACTAATAAATTTGAAGCCTTACTTAGAGCTTCTATTTACTTAAATGTGCTAGGTTATGTGCGTTCTTTTCCCAGTTTTGCCCATCAAAATCTTCAATAATGATTTCTTTGGGTGCGGGCTTAAGGCAGTGAGGATTAACGCTAACGCCATCTGGGTTACTTCTAGGAATATAGAATGACTTTACGCCACAAGTTTTACAAAATAAATGCTTAGCTTCCGCTGTGTCAAATGTATAGGTAGTCAAATTATCTTTGCCAGTAATAAGCTTGAATTTTGATTTGGGTACAATTAAATGTAAATTGCCAGACTTACTACAAATACTGCAATTACAGGATATAGCAAGCACTTTTTCGTTAGCCTCTACTTTAAAAGTTATTGCACCACAATGACAGCTTCCTTTGTAAATCATATTTCAGCAGTTAACCCAATTAATTTGTTATTTTATACAATAATAATTAGTCAAAATTTGAATTAAGTAATTCATAAGGTGTGCTAAATTAATAATAATATTTAACTAAGAGAAAATGAATTAGAGGATTTATAAATAAAGCTATTGCAAATAAAGAGTTGGGTTAGTGGATGGATTAGTTATAAAGCCCGGTAAGCTATGTTTTTTTGGCTTTATTTGCTAATATCAACATATCTATATCGCTTTTTCTATTCAATGAATGCATCATTCTATGGCAATTTGGACACAAAGCTACGGCGTTTTCAGTTGTATCTTCACCACCATCAGCTAGTTGGTGAATATGGTGCACTTCTAAGTAATGTTCCCCATTTGGTTTATTAAAGGGAGCTTTTTGATTGCAAAGTTCACACACCCCACTAGCTCGCCTTAAAGTATAGTCAATAATGTATGGGCTTTTTTGAAATACCCTTAAAGTTGACTCTCGGCTACTAGGGTGCTTGGCGGTTTTATTGATTCTGTCTTTTAGTTCTTCGATGCTTAGCTGTTTCGATTCATTAAATTCATCCTGAAAAGCTTTTTCCAACTCATCCATTCTAACTGGCATGGTATTACCTATAATTTGCAAGGGGAAAACCCAGACTTTGCGTAACTGTCCATCTACATCATCTTGCTTTTCCTGGAATGGTTTGTCTGCTAATTGCACTCTGCCCATATAGGTATTAACTTTACTTCTAAATGCCTCAAAAAGGTGAACGTCAATACCATTTTTGTTGGATTCATAAAGGGTAATATTTTGGTTGCCTTTGAGTGATTGACTGCCTTTAGAGCCCATGCCAATATAATAGAGCTTATTATCAAACCATCTACCATCGTAGAAAGATTTTTGGTTAGTTATTAGCACCAAAGTGTTGGTTCTTTTGGAGCGCCTCATTCCTCCACGAGGTGAGCAAAGGAAGGCATTACAAATATCATTGTTTGTATATTTACTTCCAACTATTAAATCACCAATCTTCAACCAGTAATTCCTTATATTTTAGAAATATATAACTTTATTTTATCTTAAAACAAGCAATATCATTTGTTTGACATAACGCAGAAAAACCCAACATACTAGCATTATATTTCATTTTGACTACAAAGATTAAGTTTTGTTTGATGCGAAAAAAAGGACTCCATCGCTGGAATCCCTTTTAGAATATGGTGGGTCGTGAGCGACTTGAACGCTCGACCATCGGATTAAAAGTCCGGTGCTCTACCAACTGAGCTAACGACCCATATTGCTTTAAAACTAGTATATATTAATAATTTTAGTTAATTTTTGCTGTGCTCACAAAAAAGTGAAATTATACATTATCGAATTAATTAATCACTACTTTTATTTACCAAATCTTTAAGACTTTTACCTGCCTTAAAGGAAGGTACTGACTTTTCCTCTACTTGAGTTTTTTGTCCAGTTTTTGGATTAATTCCTTGTCGTGCTTTTCTGTGTTTTTTATTAAAAGCACCAAAACCTCTAACCTCAACACCATCTCCAGAAACTATGCTGTCTGTTATTTTTTGAAGTATAACTTCAACTGAATTCTTGGCGTCACTCTTAGAAATGTTACAACTATCAAATATAGAAGATATTAAGTCTGTTTTTTTCATATAGATAAACTCAACTACGTGTTTCCACGTAGTTGATTTGTACTGTTTCTATTTGTCCTTAGCTTTCTTTAGTAGGTCTCCAAGAGTTGATCCTGTTGCTGCATCTGCTGACTGTTTATTGTAGTCTGCCATTGCTGCTTTTTCTTCAACTGAATCTTTCTGCTTTATGCTTAAAGAAATACTACGAGATCTCTTGTCTACCTGAGTAATAACAACCTCTGCTTCATCTCCGACCTTAAGAACTGTTGAAGCATCCTCGATACGCTCTTGTGAAATTTCACTAACCTTAAGGTAACCAGTAATGTTTTCTGCTAGAGTTATAATAGCACCTCTATTATTAACTTCAGCTACAACACCTTTGACGATAGCGCCCTTCTTGTTTGAAGAAGCAAAAGACATAAAATCATCCTCTGATAGCTGCTTTAAACCTAGGGAAATTCTTTCCTTCTCGGCATCAATATTTATAATGACAACCTCAAGATCTTGCCCCTTAGAGTAGCTAGAAACTAGCTGGTCTGATGACTGTTTTTCCCAAGAAATATCAGCCAAATGGATTAGCCCATCTATGCCACCTGGCAATCCAACAAATAAACCGAAGTCGGTGATAGATTTAATCTTAACATTGATCTTGTCGCCCTTATTATGGGTAGCCTCAAAAGCTTCCCAAGGGTTCTCTTGAGCTTGCTTCATGCTTAATGATATGCGGTGTTTGGATTCTTGTACATCCAAAATAACCACGTCAACTTCTTGACCTAGTTTAACAATCTTAGAAGGTCTTGCGTTGGCATTTGTCCAATCCATTTCACTAACATGGACTAACCCTTCGACGCCCTCTTCGATTCTTATAAATGCACCATAATCTGTCAAATTAGATACCGTACCTGTAACCTTTTTACCTATAGGTAGTCGCTCAGAAATATTACTCCATGGGCTATCAGTTAGTTGCTTAAGACCAAGAGATACGCGCATCTTCTCTTTGTCATAATTTAGAATCTTGACAGTTATCTTGTCTCCAATGGTTAATTTCTCTGAAGGATGATTGACTCTTTGCCATGAAATATCAGTTATGTGTAATAGTCCATCAACACCACCAAGGTCAACAAATGCTCCATAGTCAGCAAGATTCTTGACTATACCTTCTATTTCTTTGCCTTCCTCTAGAGTTTCAAGTAAAGCTTCTCTGTCTGCTGAGTTAGCTTCCTGAAGTACTGCCTTTCTAGAAATAACTATATTGTTTCTGACTTCATCCATTTTAATTACTATGGCCTCTATTTCTTGCCCTGTAAGGTAAGAGAAGTCTTTGACTGGCCTAACATCTACTAGTGAGCCAGGTAGGAATGCTTTTACTACTCCAATGTCAACTGTAAGGCCGCCTTTGACAGCACCGGTAACTACACCGGTAACAGTTTCTTTAGAGCTCATTGCTAATTCAAGGGATTTCCATAGTCTAATGCGTTTAGCTTTTTCTCGTGACAATAAAGTATTTCCTAAACCGTCATCGATTGAATCTAGGGCGACCTCTACTACATCACCTTCTTCGATTTCTAATTCCCCTTGAGGGTTTTTAAATTGATCCAGAGAGATAAAGCCCTCTGACTTAAGTCCAACGTTAACGATAGCTCTTTCGCGATTGATACTAACTACTGTTCCCATTAATAGAGCGCCAACTGCGACACTCTGTTGTTCTACGCTATTTTCAAATAGCTCTGCAAATGTTTCTGACATATTATTTATTTAGATGTTGACCGGTAATTATTAAGCTATTTACGGTTTACGCTTAATGCATATCGGGTTATTTTATTTATAAAGCTTAACCGCTTAAGCTTCAACCAGTGTCATCACCTTGGTGACAACCTCATCAATTGACAAATCTGTAGTATCAATGATGAGTGCATCTTTGGCAGGCACAAGTGGTGAGTGTTCTCTTGAAGAATCTCTTTCGTCTCTAGCCACAACGTCCGCTAAGATTCGCGACATTATACCCTCTGAACCTAACTGTTGCAATTGTTTTAGCCTTCTACTTGCCCTCTCTTCAGCACTAGCAGTTAAATACACTTTGTGCTTAGCATTAATGAAAACCTTAGTCCCCATATCGCGACCATCAGCGACTAGCCCTGGCTCTCTTGCGAAAGCTCTTTGGCGCTTTAGTAGGGCTTCCCTAACAACACCTATCGATGCAACCCTAGAGGCCATATCGCCAGTCTTCTCCTCTCTAATTTTATTCGATACATCCTTACCATCTAGGTAGACACTTACAAGATCATTGTCTGCATCATTAATAAAATCTAGATCCAATTCCTGAGCAAGTTTCGCCAAAGCTTGTTCGTTTTCTGTGTTTATACCTCTAGAGTTCGCTGCAAGTGCAAAGGCTCGGTATATCGCCCCTGAATCTAACAGGTGCCAGCCCATCTTTTGGGCAACAGCACGCGCAACTGTACCCTTTCCAACTCCGCTAGGACCGTCGACTGTAAGGATATTTCTCATTACTATGCCTCAGGTCGCATGTGCGGAAACAATAAGACATCTCTGATTGAAGCAGAATCAGTAAACAGCATCACTAAACGGTCAATACCTATACCCTCTCCAGCTGTTGGTGGCATGCCATATTCCAAAGCACGTATATAGTCCGCATCATAATGCATTGCCTCGTCATCCCCTGCATCCTTTTCGGCCACCTGAGCTTTAAATCTAGAGGCCTGATCTTGAGCATCATTGAGTTCTGAAAATCCATTAGCGATCTCTCTGCCGCCTATAAACAGCTCAAACCTGTCAGTGATAAAGGGGTTGTCATCGTTTAGTCTTGCTAGAGGTGATACTTCTGTTGGATATTCGGTAATAAATGTAGGCTGTATAAGCTTCTCTTCGACTGTAGCTTCAAAGATTTCAATCTGAATCTTACCAAGACCCCAGCTGTCTTTTATATGAATACCTAACTCTTGGGCTGTCTTTTTAGCATTTTCTTGGCTCAAATCATCAGCAGATAGATTAGGATTAAATCTAAGTATAGAATCAAACACACTCATCCTTTCAAAGGACTGGGAAAAATCTAGCTCATCTCCCTGGTAGTGCAAAACCTCGTTTCCGCAAATGTCTTTGGCTATTCCCCTTAATAGATCTTCTGTCAGGTCCATAAAGTCATGGTATGTAGCGTATGCTTGATAGAATTCAATCATTGTAAATTCTGGATTGTGTCTGGTAGATAGACCTTCATTTCTAAAGTTTCTATTAATCTCAAAAACCCTATCCATGCCACCCACAACTAGGCGCTTCAGGTATAGCTCTGGAGCTATACGCATGTACATTCCTATGTCAAGGGCATTGTGGTGTGTTTCGAAAGGTTTAGCGCTAGCTCCACCAGGTATACTTTGAAGCATAGGAGTTTCAACTTCAATAAAATCACTCCCAATAAAATAGTTTCTAATATATGTCACTATCTGGCTACGTCTTTTGAAGGTGTTCCTTGATTCTTCATTTATTATCAAATCTACATACCTCTGACGGTAACGTATCTCTTGGTCAGATAGTCCATGAAATTTTTCCGGCAAAGGTCTTAGTGACTTTGTTAGAAGTCTTATATCTGTAACACGAATAGAGAGTTCACCAGTTTTGGTTTTAAATAGTGTACCCTTTGCACCGATAATGTCGCCTATATCCCACTTCTTAAATTGCTCATTATAGAAATTTTCTGCCAAATCATCCCGAGTTACAAATAACTGTATCTGCCCGCTAGTGTCTTGTATGTGGGCAAAACTGGCCTTCCCCATAACCCTCTTTAGCATCATCCTTCCCGCAATAGATACGTTTACACTTTTTGCTTCAAGCTCTTCTTTAGATAGTTGGTCATAGTCAGATATGATAGAGCTGGCTAGATTGTCTGGCTTAAAGTCGTTTACGAATGGGTTACCAGCCTCTCTTAGTGCAGCTAGCTTTAGCTTACGTTCAGCAATTAATTTATTGTCGTCTTGGTCAGTCATTAAATTTCCTAATGTTTTTTATTGTTTAATTCATCTTTAGCTAAATTTTTAGCCTTAACAAAATCTTTCTCAGATTCTTGCAATTTTCCCATACGAGAGAGTAAAGTGGCACGATTATAATATGCCTGATAAAAACTTTCATCTAGCTCTATAGCGCTATTCAAATCTTGAAGCGCTAAATCATCCATACCTATCTTAACATAGCAGTTACCGCGGTTATATATTGCTGCAATATATTTATTGTCAGTTACTAGTGCTTTAGAGTATGAATTTATAGCCATATCGTAATTACCAATCCTGTCATAACAATTACCCAGATTGTTGTATGCTCCAGAGTCATTAGGGTTAAGCTTTAGTGCACTTTCAAAATATCCAATTGCGGCATCAAAAGACTCTTTTTCTTGCTCAAGATATGCCAAACAATAGTAAGCTTCAGCACTATTAGGGTTGGCCTTAATAGCCATAGACATGCACTCAATAGCTAGATCGTCGTTGCCCTGTTGTTGATGTAAATTACCCAAATTTAGATATGCGTTTGCTTGTAAATTGTCATCTACATTTTCTAATTTTAATAGCGCATTCCAGCTCTGAATAGCTAACGATAGTTGGCCATTTTTTTGGTGAGCATATGCCTCAACCATTAGGTCACTTAGTTTGTCTTCTAGTTCCATAAATTTTCACAGTTTATAGCTTTACTTCTTCAATAGCTCTTCAGCCCTTGATGTGTCTATTTGGCTTTCAGCAGCATTTTTCTGTCTGTTTTTTAGTGACCTTAAGAGTAGCGCTATTGCTATAATTAAAAAGGCGAATGGCGTAATCCATAAAACATAGGTGGTTTTGTTTATGGGTGGCTTAAATACAACAAAATCGCCATACCTATCGGTCATAAATTTTCTAATATCTCCGTCTGATTTATTGTCTATAATCATCGCCCTTACTTGGTTGCGTAGGTCTTTTGCTAGGGACGCATTTGAGCCTCCAATACTTTGACCTTGGCAGACAGGACAACGTATTTCATCGATCATTGAGCGGTAACGGTTTTGTTGAGCGTCGGAAGAAAAAACTTTTGCGTCAATACTTTCTGCATGTGAAAGTTGAATTAAACAAAATAGCAACAAAAAACGAATAAAATATTGCATACCACTGGTAGTTTATTGAATTATTAAGATTTTAACCCATGCCACTTATCACTCTAGATAATATTTCCATTAGTTTCTCAGAAAAGCCTATCCTTAATCAGGTTGGGGCCACCATTTTAAAGGACGACAAGATAGCCCTTATTGGAAGAAATGGTGAAGGCAAATCCACCTTCATGAGAATGTTGGCTGGCGATATTCAGGCTGACGATGGAGTATTAAAAATAAGGAAAGGCATAAAGATTAGCCATCTAGAGCAAACACCACCAGAGGACAACGAAAAGACCCTTTTCGATATTGTCGCCGAAGGCTTAGGAGATGTAGGCAAACTTGTTAGCAAATATCACTTTCTATTAGTCAACAATGAGCTCGATAAAGCTAGCAAACTTCAAGATCAAATTGAGCAACTAGATGGTTGGCAATATATACATAAAATTGAGGCCATACTTGGGCGCTTTAGCTTAAAGCCTGACACAATACTCTCAACTCTGTCTGGTGGCTGGAGGAGAAGAGTAATGCTAGCCCGAGCCCTAATCCAAAACCCTGACATATTGCTCCTTGATGAGCCAACCAACCATATGGATATTAAAGCCATATTGGATCTAGAGAAGATGCTAAAAGAGTTCCACGGAACATTGATAATTATTAGCCATGATAGGTCATTTTTAAATGGAATTGTCAACAAGGTATTTGATTTAGATCGTGGAGAGTTATCAGTTTTTGATTGCGGCTATATTGATTATGTTAAGCGTAAGGACGAAAAATTACACTCTGAAGACCTCGCTAATGCAAGGTTTGACAAAAAACTCGCCCAAGAAGAAACATGGATAAGACAAGGTATCAAGGCTAGACGTACACGTAACGAGGGTAGAGTTCGTGCACTAAAAAAAATGAGAGAGTCTTTTGTTAATAGGCGAAAGAAACAGGGCCAAGTTAGGATTCATGCACTTGAAGATGAGAAAAGAATTTCAAAACTGGTATTTGAGGTAAAGAATATCTCCTATGAGATTGCAGGAATAAAGCTTGTAGAAGATTTTTCTACATTGATTTTGAAGGGTGAAAAGATTGGAATTATTGGTGGAAATGGTGCTGGCAAGTCTACCCTAATAAGGTTACTTCTTGGCCAAATTCAACCAAACAAGGGCTCTATTAGGCGCTCAAAAACTATAGAGCTGGCATATTTTGACCAGATGCGTGAAAGCCTTAACCCCAACATGACTGCTATGGATTTTGTATCCGAGGGTAGAGAGCGCATTGATGTTGGAGGAAAAAGTAAACATATAATTGGCTACCTGAGGCAATTTTTGTTCACTGGCAAGCAGGCAATGGCACCGATTAGGATGTTTTCTGGTGGCGAAAAGAATAGGCTAATGCTAGCCAAAATACTTTCTCAGCCTGCAAACTTACTTGTACTCGACGAGCCTACCAACGACCTTGATGTTGAGACATTGGAGTTGCTCGAAGAGATGCTAGTAGATTACAAGGGTACTCTTATCTTGATTTCTCATGATAGGACCTTTCTAAATAACGTTGTCAGTTCAACCATAGTAATGGACGGTAATGCTGTAATTAACCAGTATGCTGGAGGGTACGATGACTATCTATTGCAAAAAAAGCAACTAGACAATATTGTCAAGTCAAAGTCAAAGCCTAAAATCACAGATAAACAGGCAAAAAACAAGAAACTTAGTTACAAAGATCAACGCGAATTAGATAAAATCCCTGAAAAAATTGAAAAACTAGAGCTCCAAATTGGTGAAATTCAGTTACAACTAGCGGACCCTGAATTTTTTCATAGAGACGAGTCTACTGATGAATTAATTAAACTCTCAAGACTAGAATCAGAGCTTGAGATTCTGTATGAAAAATGGAACGATCTTGAGTAGTGTAATATCTATATTTAAGTAAATGAAAAATTTCCCTTTAATTGTTGACCTTGACCATACACTAATTGATACCGATCTTTTGTATGAGTCATCTTTAGCTGTTCTAAAAAAGAGCCCGATACTGATTCTGCTTTACCCTTTTTGGCTTATGAAAGGTAAAGGCTATCTAAAGGATCAGTTAGTCAAGCGTTTCACTATTGATGTAACAATGCTTCCATACAATGATATTACGATTAATTATATAAAAGAGAGAAAGAAGTCTGGCTCAAAGGTAGTACTTGCAACAGCATCTCACAAGTACTATGCATTTGCAGTGGCAAAACATTTAGGAATTTTTGATGACGTCATGGCTACCAACAAGGACTTCAATCTGTCATCCCACAACAAAGCCTCAAAACTTATAGAGAAATTTGGAGATAAAGGATTTGATTATATCGGCGATCATATGCGAGACCTTCCTGTATGGGAGGCATCTAATCTTTCTATATTAGCAAATGTAACTAATAGAGTTATAAAAAACACGCAACACTTAGAGGTTCTAATTCTATCTAAAAAAAGCTAAAGACCTTCCACGACATAGGACAATATACCTAGACTCAAATATACAAGACTTGTAATAACTAGTGTCGCAGCTATGACTCTTGCTAATGCAAGATTCTTGCCCAATATGCGATTACCAATAAACCACACAAAATATCCAATTACAAATGCGATTATTAATAATCTAATTAAAAACATAGTGAAGATACCCTTAATTAATTTTTTAAGCTTGCGACTATTTTAGTCGCTAATGAGTGGCTAATTCCATTGACTTTTTGTAATTCTTTTGTGCTCGCCTTTTGAACCTCTTGTAAACCACCAAAGTGATTAAGTATTGCCATTCTACGTGCCCTACCTATGCCATTTATTGACTCTAGTGGTGAAGATTTTCGACGATTATCTCGCCTATTTCTATGATTTTTTAGTGCAAACCTGTGTGACTCATCGCGAACATTGTTTACTAGTAATAGTGCCTCATCATGGGGCTTAAGGTTTATTTTTTTGGGTTTCCCATTGTTAACAGTTATGAGTGTTTCTAGGCCAGCCTTTCTACCCTCTCCTTTAGCCACACCTACTAATTTAATTGACTCGATACCGATAGAATCTAGGACCATAATTGCTTGATTTAGTTGACCCAATCCGCCATCAATAAACACCAAATCAGGTAAAGCTTTTTGGCCTTTAATTTGTCTTGAATAGCGCCTAAATACTGCCTGATTTATTGCCGCATAGTCATCACCTGGAGTTATATCTTTAATATTGAATTGGCGATAATCTTTAGTCTTAGCTAGACCTTTTTTGAATACCACGCATGAGGCAGTTGTAGCCTCTCCCATTGTATGACTTATATCGAAACACTCGATTAGGTTCGGTAATGACTCTAGGTTAAGTGTTTTTTGTAGTTTCAATAATTGAGAGTGCTTAGAAAATTTTGACGCAAGATGTCTATTAAGGTTCTCTTGAGCTGTAAGAATGGCTACCTTCAAGTGGTGCTTTTTGTCGCTCCTAGGTTTGTCAATAATTTTAGTTTCTAGCGCCAAAGAGATTAACTTTTTGTCCTTAAGTGTTTCACTTATAAGTATCTGTTTTGGGGTTTCTTTACCTATATAGTATTGTGGCAAGAATGCGCCCAACACTTCATCAACATTTCTAAATTTAGTGTTCTTTGGAAATATACACTCATTGCCTATCTGTTTACCTGAACGAATAAACAGAACCTCAACAGCATGCACTCCATCCTTTTGAGCTATACCAACAACATCCATATCCTCCATACTCCTTGAGCTGTGTTGTTCTTGGATTGTGCGTAAGGCTATAAGCTGGTCTCGATAATGTGCTGCCAACTCGAAATCTAAGTCTTTTGAGGCTTTTTGCATTTTATCTGAAACAAGGCTCAATGTTTCAACACCATTGCCACTTAAAAAAAGTGACATCATAGCAACATCATGGGTGTAATTGTCGTTGCTAATTTTGCCCACACACGGAGCACTACAGAGCCCTATCTGGTACTCCAAACATGGCCTTGATCTTGAGCCATAGACACTATTTGTACATTGCCTTACCTTGAATATTTTCTTTAATAAGGATAAAGAATCTCTGACTACATGTGCCGAAGGATATGGCCCGTAGTAGTAATGTTTTTTATTTTTTTTGCCACGATAAAAGCCTACCCTTGGATGCTTATCATCACTGATGTATATATATGGATAACTCTTTGCATCTTTTAGGAGTACGTTGTATCTAGGTTTATACTGCTTTATTAACTCGTTCTCAAGAAGAAGTGCCTGTGTCTCTGTATCAGTAACTATAACATCAAAGTCCTTGATATTAGCTACCAAAGCTCTAGTCTTGCCGTCACTCTGATTCTTTGTAAAGTACTGAGATACCCTTCTTTTCAGGTTCTTTGCTTTGCCAACATATATTACCCCTCCTCGCTTGTCTATCATCTGATATATGCCAGGATTTTTTGTTAAATGTTTTAGATTTTCCTTGATAGTCATTTAGTGATAATACTTCAAACAAAAAGGTAAAATGATGCAAAAATGAAATATAGTTATTTTTATATTACAAAGTTTCATTTTATATTTAGCTGTTTATATTTGCGGACAATCTATATAAAATGATACAAATAAATAATTAAACTCAAAATGAAAAAAATCATAACCATTGTAGCTATTTTTTTTATTAACTCTACATTTGCAGCTAGCAGCAATACAGAAAAAGATAATACAACAAATGAGGTAGCTCAATCAGTTATTGAGATTATTGACCCACCTGGGGCTGCCGCATTAACAATTATAGTCGACTCTTTATCATCCCTAAAGGAGCTAAAGAAGCACAACCAGTCAACGATTGAAAATATAAAAGCCTTAATAAATGTCAAGCTATTTCCACACCTAGACATAAATACCGCGCTAAAAATATCTCTCAAAGGTTACTGGGAAGATCTTGACTTTAAACAAAGGCAGGTATTTTATAAATATATAGTCCAGTCTCTGGTTAATGACTATGCAGCAATATTGGTCACCTATGACAACCTTGATAGTATTAATGTTTCTGTTGACCCAGAAATAGTGAGAAAAGACAACAGGGCTCTAGTCAAGCTCAGGATAACTTTCAATGATGACCCTAAAGTCACTATTGTTTCATTGAAAATGATAAGAAGCAATAGATGGAAAGTGTACGATGTAGTTTTTTCTGGTGTAAGTCTTGTAAAAAATTATCGTTCACAATTTAAATCTTACATACGCCGTAACGGTTTAGAAGCTCTCGTAGAAAAAATTTCAAATAAACTAGACAATGTATAAGCTCATAATAAAAGGTGGGCAGCCACTAAATGGTGTAATTAATGCTGCGGGCTCGAAAAACTCGGCTCTACCAATACTTTTTGCCTCAATATTAGCTGACTCCCCTCTCACACTTAAAAACACCCCTTTCCTTTCTGATGTTTCCACAACCCTTAGACTGTTGATGGATATGGGATCTGAATTTGTGCTTGAGGCAGATGGATCAATTTTTGTAGATTCCTCTAAACTATCAAACCTAGTCGCGGACTATCAATTGGTAAAAACAATGCGCGCATCGATCTTGTCTTTGGGTCCAACACTAGCCAAATACGGAGAAGCCAAAATATCTCTCCCTGGAGGTTGCGCTATAGGATCTAGACCGGTAAACCTTCACCTGAAAGCGTTGTCAGAGCTTGGAGCAGATATTAAGGTAGAGAACGGCTATATTTATGCACAGGCAGACCGTTTAGTTGGGGCCACAATTGATTTTGACCAGGTAACTGTTACTGCCACTGAAAATATCATTATGGCTGCCACCCTAGCTAAAGGAGTAACCACAATAAACAATGCAGCACAAGAACCAGAAATAACCGACCTAATAAGATGCCTAATAAAGATGGGTGCAAAGATATCTGGAGAAGGCACCTCTACTATTACAATTAATGGTGTGGAGCAGCTATCAGGAACAACCTATGAGGTTTGCCCTGATAGAATAGAGGTGGGTACATATCTAGTTGCGGCTGCGATAACTAGGGGCAAAATAACTATTAAAAAAAGTGACCCTAAAGATTTACGAGTGGTGCTTGAAAAGTTGGCAGAGTCTGGAGCCAATATTAGCACATCAAAAAATACAATAACGCTAGATATGGAAGGCAAGAAACCAAAATCTGTGAACATCAAGACTAGCGCTTACCCTAACTTTCCAACAGATATGCAGGCACAATTTACCGCTCTAAATTCTGTTGCAGATAGTTCAAGCACAATTACAGAAACTATCTTTGAGAACCGATTTATGCATATACCGGAGCTATCCCGTATGGGAGCTGATCTTAGTTTAGAAGGCAACACCGTTGTTTGTAGGGGTGTAAAATCTCTCACTGGAGCAAAATTAATGGCTACTGATCTTAGGGCCTCGGCCTCTTTAGTGTTAGCTGGCTTGGCTGCAAAAGGAACAACAACCATCGACCGGGTTTATCACCTTGACCGTGGTTATGAAACTATTGAGGAAAAATTAAAGTTACTAGGCGCTAATATTGAGCGCGTACAAGATTAATTAAATTATGTTAACAATTGCATTATCTAAAGGCAGAATATTAGATCAAACCTTACCATTATTGAAATGTGCTGGGATCGATATTGCTAAAAAAGAGTTAAACTCTAGAAAACTTATCCTTAACACTAATATAGATGATGTTAAGGTTATTATTATTAGGGCAACAGATGTACCTGTATTTGTTCAGCACGGTGCAGCTGATATCGGTATTGCTGGAAAGGATGTATTGTTAGAGCACGGTGCTGCAGGTTTATTTGAGCTTTTAGATTTGAAAATTTCTCAGTGCAAATTAATGGTTGCTGCAGAGTCGAAGGATAATCTTAAACAGCAGACCCTTAAAATTGCTACAAAGTATGTTAACTGCACTAAGCAATACTTTGAAAAGAGGGGTCAACAAATAGAAATCATCAAGCTGTACGGTTCTATGGAGCTTGCCCCTAAGGTTGGCCTTGCGCACTGCATAGTTGATCTTGTTGATACAGGCAATACGCTTAAGGCTAATGGTCTGATGCCTCTAGAAAATATCACCGATATAAGTTCAAGGCTGGTAGTTAATATTGCATCATTTAGAACAAAAAACGCACAAATCAAAAAATGGGTCTCAAATATTGAGAGTCAGATATGATTAATACACTAGATTCAAGTCAACCTGACTTTCAGAGTCAGCTACAATCTTTGCTTTCTTGGGAAGGGGTATCTGACAAGAGTGTCGAGTCTTTAGTCAATGAGATTATCACAAACATTAGAAATAACGGTGATTCAGCATTATTAGATTACTCAGTCAAATTTGACAATATTAGTGCTTCTGCGATTGATGAACTCGTTATTGATTTAAATGAAACAAAGAGCGCTTTTGAGGGTCTACCTGAGAAAGAAAAAGATGCCCTACAAGTGGCAGCAGAGCGTGTACGTGACTATCACAAAAAGCAGCAACAAGATACCTGGACATATGAAGAAGAAGACGGCACTATTCTTGGTCAAAAAGTAACCCCCATTAATCGCGTAGGGCTTTACGTTCCTGGTGGCAAGGCGGCATACCCTTCTTCGGTATTAATGAACGCAATACCAGCAAAAGTTGCCGGTGTAAATGAGTTAATTATGGTTGTCCCTACTCCATCTGGGGTTACAAATCAGTTAGTGCTTGCGGCTGCCTATATCTCAGGCGTTGACAAGGTTTTTACTATTGGAGGGGCTCAAGCTATAGCCGCCCTAGCATATGGCACTAAAACTATACCGAAAGTTGACAAAATTGTTGGCCCTGGAAACATTTATGTAGCAACCGCTAAGAGGGCTGTTTTTGGGCAGGTAGGTATCGACATGATAGCTGGACCTAGTGAAATACTAATAATTTGTGATGGCAAAACTGACCCAGACTGGATTGCGATGGATCTTTTTTCTCAGGCAGAGCATGACGAAGATGCTCAGTCAATATTGCTATCTCCTGACGCTGAATTTATCTCAATGGTAGAGTCAAGCATCAATAAATTGCTGCCCACTATGAGTAGACAAGATATCATAAAAAAATCTCTCAAGGATAGGGGCGCTCTTATCCATACAAGTGATATGAATGAAGCAATTGATATTGCAAACATGATCGCACCTGAACACTTGGAATTGTCCGTTGAAAACCCTGAAGAGTTACTAGAAAGTATTGTGAATGCTGGAGCAATCTTTATGGGTCGTAATACCTGCGAATCTTTAGGAGATTACTGCGCCGGCCCTAACCACGTATTGCCTACATCTGGAACAGCTCGATTCTCTTCACCTCTAGGGGTATATGATTTTCAAAAGAAGTCAAGCATTATCATGGTATCAGAGAAAGGTGCAACAAGCCTTGGTAAGGTTGCAGCCACTTTAGCTAATGGAGAAGGTTTACAGGCACACGCAGAGTCAGCAAAGTACAGGATAAAGAGTTAGAATAAATATTGGATATTTATCTAATAGCGTTAGAAGATTTATTATATTTTAGCTAAAGACACTCTTATACGCTCTAAAGCTTTCTCTATATTTTCTATCGAGTTGGCATAAGACAGCCTTAGATAATCGTTACCGTGCTTACCGAATGCTGATCCTGACAATACAGCAACACCGGCATCATTTAGTAAGTAATCCTCAAGCTGATCTGATTGCATATTTATTTCTGACACATTGGGGAACACGTAAAATGCCCCCTTAGGTTTTATACAGCTAACTCCCGGTAAACTGTTTAAACCTTCAACTATAAAGTCCCTCCTCTTTTTGAATACTTTTACCATCGATTCGGACTCTTCGGTTGGACCCTTAAGTGCCTCAACTGCAGCGTACTGGGAAAATGTAGAGGTACATGAATTTGAGTTTATTATTAACCTTTCAATC
>JASLYC010000051.1 GCA_030739975.1 Gammaproteobacteria bacterium | reverse complement strand
AAAGAAACTTCATCCAAGAGTTCTATTAGTTTCAATAAGTCAGTCAGATCTCTTGAGTAGTGTTTAAAAAGATAATCGTAAATATGGTAATCTATTTTTAGATTTTTATCTGCTACATGGCGTTTAATAATTTCTTGCTTTATGACATCATCAGGAGCTTTAAGGGAAAATATTGTGGCCAATGAAAGACGCGTCTTTAAATCTTTTAGTATTTTTAAATCGCTAGGCAAAACTTTTGCGCTGATAATAAGTTTTAATCCTTTGCTATTAGAGGCATTATAAAGACTGAATAAATCTTGCTGTTGTAGTTTATTTAATTGCTCCACATTGTCAATAATTACCCAGTCATAGGTTTCTAGGTTTGCCAATACTTCATCCGGGTTATCTTGCAAGAAATCAATATAGAAAACCTTCAAATTTAATTCCAATGCCTCAAATGCACAACCCTGTAATATGTGGGTTTTCCCGCTAGATTTAGGACCATAAATATAGACTATATTTGATGATTTTTCCGTAAATAGGTTTATCAAGAATGAGATAGCCTGCTTGTTTTTTTCTTTGATAAGGTTACTTAAAAGCATTTTTGAATCAAGCCTAAATGGCAATCCAAGTTGATTCATTTACGAGCCCCTTGAGATAAAACTTTTTCTACCCAGATCCAAATATAGTCGATTCCACTAAGCACTGTTGTTGTTGCAACAACTATAAAAAATATTATTGTAAACTGATTTGGAGCTATATAAATTTGAGATCCAATTAAATATAATACTAGTGAAATTTGAAGACCTGTATTTATTTTTGACAGTTTTGATGGCGTCAACAAATCATCTTCTGATGCATTGGAACCTATAAAGTAACCAACTGTACCAGCAATAATCATAACGTCTCTAACAAATATCAGCACTAAAAGCCAAATAGGCATCAGGCCAATCATATATAGTGCTACAAAGCTTGCCATCAATAATAACTTATCGGCAGAAGGGTCCAATATTGAACCTAGACGAGTCTGACAAGAAAATCGTTTAGCAATCCATCCATCCAAGGCATCAGTTATACCCGCAATAAAAAAGATAACAATTGTCAAGAAATATTGCTGATTTAACAGTGATATAACAACAGGTACTGTTAAAATAATCCTTAAAATCGAGAGAGCATTTGGAATTGACGAAAAATTCATTTCTTTAGCTTAAATAATAACAATTATACGGAAAAATACTAATGTCATCATTGACTTACCAAGACTCTGGCGTTGATATATCAAAAGGAAACGAACTAATTGACAAAATAAAGCCGATAGCTAGATCCACAAACAGAGATGGGGTGATTGCTGGTTTGGGTGGCTTTGGGGCAATGTTCGAACTGCCGATTAATGAATACAAAAACCCTGTTTTGATATCTGGTACAGATGGTGTTGGCACTAAACTAAAGGTAGCTGAAATGCTAAATAAGCACGACACAATAGGAATTGATTTGGTTGCTATGTGTGTAAATGATTTAATTGTGCAGGGGGCAGAACCTTTATTTTTTCTTGACTACTATGCTACTGGCAAGCTTAATAATGATCTTGCCACTTCTGTGATTTCAGGTATTGGAGAGGGGTGCAGACAGTCTGGTTGCGCTCTAATAGGTGGTGAAACCGCTGAAATGCCAGGAATGTACCAAGGAAATGATTATGATTTGGCTGGTTTTTGTGTTGGTATTGCAGAAAAAAGTAGGGTTATTGACGGATCTAAAGTCAATAATGGCGATCATATTATTGCATTATCTTCTTCCGGCCCACACTCCAATGGCTACTCTCTAATTAGAAAAGTTTTAGAGAATTCTGAACCATCAGATGAGCAATTACAAGCTTTGATTGAGCCAACTAAAATATATGTCAAGTCGGTTCTTTCTCTTATTAAAAAATTTCCTGTAAATGCAATATCACACATAACTGGTGGAGGGCTAATTGAAAACATTCCAAGAGTTCTGCCAAAAAATTTAATGGCTAAACTTGATTCTAAATCATTCCAACTGCCTGAAATATTTAAATGGTTGCAAGTACAAGGCAATATAGAAATGATGGAAATGTATCGTGTTTTTAATTGTGGCATAGGCATGATAATTGTTCTGCCTGCTGAACATAGCAATAATGCTATAGAGCTACTAAACAGTTTGGGTGAAAAATCTTGGTTAATTGGCGAGATTGTCCCAACTAAAGATAAACAAATCTCCATCTAGATGGGGACTATAAAAATACTTCATTGAAAGCAATAGTATTAATTTCAGGTAGCGGTTCTAACCTTCAATCAATAATAGACAATTCTTCTTATATAGGTCTTAATATTGATTGTGTTATTAGCAATAAGACTGATGCTTTTGGAATTGATAGGGCAAAAAATGAGGGGATAAACACTCATATAATTGATAATGAAACATTCTCATCTAGACAAGAGTTCGAAATTAAACTTATTAAGGTTATTGATAAATATAATCCAGAAATAATAATATTAGCTGGCTTTATGCGAATTTTATCGCCATATTTCACTAATAAATATTTAGGAAAAATTTTAAATATTCACCCGTCACTACTGCCAAAATTTAAAGGCCTAAATACACACAAAAGAGCTATAGATGCAAAAGAAAAACAGCATGGAGTTAGCGTCCATTTCGTAACTTCAGAGCTTGATGGCGGCCCAATTATTGCCCAAAAACCTATAAATATTCTGCCTTCTGACAATCCTAATAGTTTAGCCAAAAGAGTGCTTGCTGAGGAGCATATAATATATCCTAAAGTGTTGCGATGGTTTGCTCAAGGGAGGCTTAAGTTAAAGAACAATGTTGCGCTACTGGATAATAAACCTATATGATTAAAATACCTCTATTTATATTTTTTGTTATTTTTAACTGCAATGTTTTTGCCTTAAGCTCATTTATTGCAGATTACAAACTTGTTATTGACAATATTAAGGTAGCTACCGAAACAAGAACACTTAATTTTTATGAAAATAAATATGAATATACAGCGAATGCAAAAACAACTGGAGTTGCAAAATTATTTGGTGATATATCTATAGAGGCAAAAAGTATATTTGTAATTAATGATTATGGAGTAGACAGTGAGAAATATATCGTAAATGAATTAAAGGATAAAGAATTGACCAAAAGCTATATTGTTAATATATCTTCTAAAAACAACACGGTTATATCTGAATCCACAACGCCTAAGCTAGATACAAAAGCCTTTAAAACAGAGGGCGGAAACATACTCGACCCCCTAAGTCTATTTATTGCTTTATTAAATGACTTAAGCAATATGCCAAATAAAGTTATCTTTAGATACCAGGTGGCAGATGGAAAATATTTAAAGAAAAATGAATATAGAAAAATATCAAATCAAACTTTTATGATTAATGGCATCGAGGAAGATGTTATCAGGGTCGAAGAGTTCAATTCTGATAGTAATTTAACCGCCCTTTTCTCGCCAAAATATTTGTATTTACCGGTTGTCATAGAACAAACAAAACGAGGCCGTAGCCAACGTTATGAACTTACAGGTTTGAGAGCTAAAGTTAATGAATCTGAAGAATTACAAGTAATTTTTTAAATATCTACCTGTATACGATTCATTATTATTTGCAACCTGCTCAGGCGTTCCAGTTGCTATAATATTGCCACCTTTGTCGCCCCCTTCAGGGCCCATGTCAACAACCCAATCAGCAGTTTTAATGACATCTAAATTATGCTCAATTATAATAATGGTGTTGTTTCTTTCTCGCAATCTATTAATCACCGATAGTAGCTGTTTAATATCTTGAAAATGAAGACCTGTTGTTGGCTCATCAAGAATATATAAGGTCTTTCCTGTGTCTAATTTAGACAATTCTTTTGCCAATTTTATTCTTTGAGCCTCACCCCCAGATAGAGTTGTTGCATTTTGCCCCAGAGTAATGTATGAAAGGCCAACATCAACAAGTGTTTGTAGTTTTTGCTTTATTTTTGGCATAGCTTCAAAAAAAATAAGTGCATCTTCAACTGTCATAGCTAAAACATCAGAAATAGTTTTCCTTTTGTAGAGTATTTCTAAAGTCTCTCTATTGTATCTGTCTCCGTTACAAACATCACAGGGTACATAAATATCTGGCAAAAAGTGCATTTCTACTTTAATTAGACCGTCCCCTTTGCAGGCTTCACATCTTCCTCCTTTAACGTTAAAACTAAACCTTCCCGAGCGATAACCTCTTGATCTTGACTCTAGTGTTAGGGCAAACAAATCTCTAATTAATGAAAAAACTCCTGTATATGTTGCTGGATTTGAGCGTGGAGTTCGACCTATAGGGCTTTGATCAATATTTACTATCTTATCAAAATAGTTTAGCCCGTTGATTGATTCAAATGGGGCTGGGTTTGTATTAGAACGGTTAAGTTCTCTTGCTGCAAGGGCATAAAGAGTGTCATTAATTAGAGTTGACTTTCCTGAGCCGGATACGCCAGTTATGCACGTTAAAACACCAACAGGTATTGATAGATTTACGTTATTTAGGTTATTACCACTGGCCCCGATAATATCTAACCATTCTGATGCATTTTTCCTTTGCTTTGGTATTTCTATAACTTTTTTTCCGCTAACGTATTGTCCAGTTAATGATCTTGGATTGTTTTTTATTTCTTCTGGTGTGCCGCATGCTACAACTTCACCACCATGAACACCGGCTCCTGGGCCAATATCGATAATGTGATCAGCCTGATTGATAGCATCTTCGTCATGTTCAACAACTATAACCGAATTCCCTATGTCTCGAAGATAAATTAAGGTATTTAGAAGTTTTTGATTATCTCTCTGATGTAGGCCAATTGAAGGCTCATCTAAAACATAAAGAACGCCCATTAATCCAGCTCCAATTTGGCTTGCTAACCTAATTCTTTGACCTTCACCGCCAGAGAGAGAGTTTGCCCTTCTTTCAAGGCTCAAGTATTCAAGACCAACATTAATTAGAAATTCTAGTCTTTGAACAATCTCCTTTAATATTTTTTCAGCTATTTCACCTCGAGCGCCGCCAATCTTCAAATTATTAAAAAAATCATAGATATTTATGATTGACAATTTAGTAATATCTGATAGATTTTTTTCATCAATAAATACATTTCTAGCTGACTCGTTTAACCTGTCACCTTTGCATTCAAAACAATTTTTACTGACAACATACCTAGCAAGCTCTTCACGAACTGAACGAACGTCACTTTGCTCGTAACGTCTTGTCATTCTTGGTATTACGCCTTCGAATGGCTTAGCCTTGTTTGACCAGCCTCTTCTTCCCTTAACCCTTGAAAAATCTATCTCATCTTTGCCGCTACCATAGAGCACTATTTTTTTATGTTTTTCGCTTAGATATTCAAAAGGAGTATCAACACTGAATCCATAATATTTACCTACACAAATAAGTAGCTGATAAAAGTACGCATTGGAGCGGCTCCAACCATAAATAGCTCCATCTGCCAAACTCATCTCCGGATTTGCAACAACTTTGTTTTCGTCAAATATATCCTTTACTCCTAAACCATCACAACTGGGGCAAGCTCCAACTGGATTATTAAACGAAAACAGTCTTGGCTCTAGCTCTTCTAGAGAATAACCACACTCAATACAAGAAAATTTTGTAGAGAATACTAACTCTTTATGGCTAGGATGTTCATCCATTGAGGCAACCTTGACTATACCTGAACTTAGATTGAGCGCTGTTTCTATAGATTCAGATAGGCGTTGAGAGGTATCCTTGCGAACAATTAGACGGTCAACCACAATCTCAATTGTATGGCTTTTTTTACCGTCAAGCTCAACCATCTCATCCAGAAAGACTACTTCTCCGTCAACTCTTGCTCGCAAATAGCCTTGGTGAGATAATTCTTCTAGCATCTTTAAATGACTGCCTTTACGATTTTGTATGATTGGAGCAAGCAGCATTATTTTGTTACCTTCAGGCAAATCAAGTACGCTGTCTACTATCTGTGACACTGTTTTATTTTCTAAATTTATTTTATGTATTGGACATTTTGGCAGGCCTACTCGAGCATAAAGCAACCTTAGATAGTCATATATCTCAGTAATTGTTCCAACGGTAGAGCGTGGGTTATGTGATGTAGCCTTTTGTTCAATAGAAATAGCAGGTGATAGCCCTTCTATATGGTCAACATCTGGTTTTTCCATTAGTGACAAAAACTGGCGTGCATAAGCTGAAAGTGATTCGACATATCTACGCTGTCCTTCAGCATAAATGGTGTCAAATGCAAGTGATGACTTGCCAGAACCTGACAATCCAGTAATAACTACAAGCTTATTTCTAGGAATGTCAACGTTAATATTTTTTAAATTATGTGCCTTAGCACCACGAATACTAATCTTATTCATTGGCAACGTTTAATAATATGAAGAACAAAGGGTCAATTATAAATAAACTACAGTATTTAGTACATATTTTTTGCTATCTGCAATGTAAAATTCCTATTAATTTATTAACCTACTCAGTAATGATCAAATACAAAAGAATATTGCTTAAGCTAAGCGGAGAAGCTCTATCTAGCGAAGAGCATACTATTGACCCAGAAATACTTAGTAACGTTATAAAATCAATAAAATCAGCCTTAGTTGAAAATATTGAGGTAGCAATTGTTGTTGGTGGTGGAAATATCTTTCGTGGATCTGCTCTTGCTAATAGTGGAATGGATCGTATTACGGGTGACCATATGGGAATGTTGGCAACTGTAATAAATGCACTGGCTATTTCTGATGCCTGTAAAAGGAATAATATTGAATCTGTTGTTATGTCCGGATTAGCAATTGGAGGGGGAGTTTGTGAATCAGCGAATCACAATAAAGCAAAAAAAGCTCTCAGCAAAGGTAAAGTGGTGATATTTTCAGCTGGCACTGGAAGCCCGTGCTTTACAACCGATACTGGAGCAGCTTTACGTGGCATTGAAATTAATGCCGATATGCTATTTAAGGCAACTAAAGTTGACGGAATATATTCTGAAGATCCATTAATTAATTCTGATGCTGTTCGTTATGAAGCGATAAGTTATAAAGAAGCAATTGAAAGAAACTTAAAGATTATGGATATGACTGCATTTACTCTTTGTCAAGACCATGGATTAAAAATCTGTGTATTTAGTATGTTAAACAATACCAATACCCTTTTAGAAATTATAAAAGGCAAGCCACTTGGAACTATAGTTAGTTAAATCTGTTAACATGAGCACTCTAAATCTATTAATGTTTTATTAAATACACTTATAAAGGACAATATTAAATATGTTAGACGAGATACAAAAAGATGCACAAGATAGGATGAATAAAACAATTGCAATCCTAGAAGAAGGATTTAGCAAGATAAGAGCGGGTAGAGCCCATCCATCTTTACTAGAGCAGATACAGGTTGAATATTACGGCTCTATAGTGCCTATCTCTCAAGTATCAAATATCGTAGCTGAAGACTCTAGAACCCTTAAAGTTACGCCATGGGAAAAAGAAATGGTTGCAGTTATAGAGAAAGCTATCCTTACATCTGATTTGGGACTTAACCCACAAACAATGGGGCAAGTTATGAGAATACCATTACCTCCTCTCACTGAAGAGCGGAGGCGTAATCTTGTTAAGGTGGTCAAAGAAGAGGCAGAACAAGCAAAGATAGCTATTAGGAATATAAGGAGAGATGCTAATTCTGATTTTAAAGATTTATTGAAGGAGAAAGAAATTTCAGAAGATGAAGAGAGGAAGGCTGAAGAAAATATCCAAAAAATAACTGATGATCACATAAAGTCTGTTGATGATAAATTACATCACAAAGAGGGTTCGTTGCTTGAGATATAAAAAGCCCGCTAAAAGCGGACTTTTTAAGAACTGAAATTAAATTTACTTACTACTTAGATAGGTTCTCAATGCAATCAAAATAATCATCCCACCTTGAAGGTGTGAATGAAGTTCCATGCTCAAGTTGTGGACCCTCGTTATATAACGTACCAGCAGCAAGGAATTTTATAAATTTCTCAATATTGTAGTCCGTAAGCCCTAAAGTTTCTTGGCATGTCTCGTGAGCAGCGACTGTA
>JASLYC010000050.1 GCA_030739975.1 Gammaproteobacteria bacterium | reverse complement strand
CTTATTAAAATAGCTGAATTTTGGACCAAGAAACAGATTTCATGAGGTCGGTAATAATTACAGGGTGCTCTAGCGGAGGAATAGGCGCTTGTTTGGCTTATGGCTTGAAAAGAAACGGTTATAGGGTTTTTGCAACTGCTAGAAATATAAAGGACGTAGAATTTCTAAATAGTGAAGGCTTTGAGTCATTTCAATTAGACCTCTCTTCATCAGATTCAATCATTCAAGCGGTTGAAAAGATATATAGCCGTACTAAGAATATTTATGGGCTTATTCACAATGGAGCTTACGGACAGGCTGGAGCTCTACAAGACATTAATAGGATGGCATTGGAGGAGCAATTTCAAACAAATCTGTTTGGATGGCACGAGCTTACCAACTTAGTATTGCCAAAAATGAAAGCAAAAAATGAAGGCAGAATTATTTATCTTAGTTCTGTATTGGGTTTTGTAGCAATGCCATTCAGGGGCCCTTATAATGCTAGTAAGTTTGCCCTAGAGGGGCTTGTAAACACATTAAGATTAGAATTAAAAGGAACCAATGTTCAATTATCGAAAATCCAGCCTGGACCAATTGAATCTAAATTCAGAATTAATGCCTATAATGCATTCAAGAGAAATGTTAATATTGAGATTAGTGATTATAAAGAGCAATATGAGACAATGATTAGAAGGCTGAAATCCGAAAAGCCTGCCAACTATACTTTACCTCCAGAGGCGGTATTAAAGTGTGTTATTCATGCCCTCAGCTCAAAGAACGCAAAAGTTCAATATAGGGTAACATTTCCAACAAAGTTATTTGCAGTATTAGTGAGAATCTTGCCTGAGAAATGGCTAGATAAAATACTTATTAAAGTTGGTTAATTTGGAGATATATAGTATGGCAAAAAAATTTGATTTCAATAAAGGACTAATAGAGCTTGAAGAGATTGTAAATAAGATGGAATCTGGAGATCTAGAGCTAGAAGAGTCATTAAAATTGTTTGAACAGGGTGTGGAGCTTACAAGGCAATGTCAAACTGCACTCAATGAGGCCGAACAAAGGATATCAGTTTTGAGTTCAGATGATAACTATGTCAACTCCAAAAAATTATCAATTGATTAATAGATAATTAAATAGAAAACATAAAATTTATAAATATGAAGGTTAACAAGTATAGAGATAGGGTTGAAGAAAAGCTCAATGATTATTTGCCAAAATCAGGCGAACTTGCAGATTCAATAAGATATAGTGTAATTGATTGCGGTAAACGTTTTCGACCAATACTTACTTATACAATAGCCGATATTTATAAAGAAGATATTAGTCTATTTGACTCATCTGCTTGCGCAGTTGAGTTAATACATGCGTACTCACTTATACATGATGATTTGCCGGCAATGGATGATGATGATGTGAGGCACTCTAAGCCTGCTTGCCATAAAGAATTTAGTGAGGCGCAAGCTATACTTACAGGAGATGCTCTACAGGCATTTGCATTTTCAATTATCACAAACGATAACAAGATTGAACAAAGCATCCGCCTGCAATGTGTTCAGCAATTATCTAATGCTTCATATGAAATGGCACTAGGACAAGCAATTGACATGTCAATAATGTCTAGAACAGTTGATATAGATATTCTTGAAAATATGCACAGTAAAAAGACCGGAGCTTTGCTAAGATGTGCGGTTAATTTAGGTGCCACTATTTCAACAAAATGTAGCCCTAAAGATATGCGAATACTTGACAGTTTTTCAAAGTCAATTGGGCTCGCTTACCAAATACAAGATGACGTATTGGATATACTAGTTTCAGAAGATGTGTTAGGCAAAAAACAAAACTCAGACATAGAAAAAAATAAACCAACTTATCCTTCTTTGTTGGGTATGGATAATTCTCAAATAATGTTAAATGAATATTACGATAAGGCAATTGATAGTTTAGATAAACTAAGTGTTGATGCAGAAAGGTTAATTAATTTGACCAGAAAACTACAATCAAGAGGATTTTAAAATTTTATTAAAACACTTCCCCAGCTAAATCCACCACCTATCCCTTCAAACAATACAGTATCTCCCTTTTTTATACGTCCATCTCTTACCCCAGTATCAAAGGCTAAAGGTATAGATGCTGCTGATGTATTTCCATGCTTGTCCAATGTCAGTATAACTTTTTCCATCGGAAAATTTAACCTTTTAGCTACAGCAGATATTATTCTTATGTTGGCCTGATGAGGCACCATCCAATCTAGTTCATCAGAACTAATATTGCATTCTTTTAGAGTTTTTTCTGCAAGTGAAGACAGTTTATTTACAGCTATTCTATATACCTCATTCCCAGCCATTTCAATAAATCCAGTTTCATTAATAAAGTTATTATTAACTTGCAATGAAGATAGATATTTTCCATCACTAAAAATATCTGAGTGAAGTATTCCAGTATCTTGGTCACTACTAAGAACAACAGCGCCAGCACCATCTCCAAACAATATTGCTGTAGAGCGATCATTCCAGTCAAGTATCCTTGACATAGCATCACTTCCTACGACCAAAATCTTATTTGCACTTCCGGCTTTAATGAACTGTTCCGCTGTTGTTAGCGCGAATACATATCCTGCACATACTGCCTGTAAGTCAAAAGCTGGGCATGAAGCGCCAATGGCATTTTGCAGCATGGTAGCTGTTGCAGGAAAAATTTTGTCAGGGGTAGTAGTTGCAAGAATTATTAAGTCCAGTTCAGAGGCATTTATATTAGCCATTTCCAGTGCTTTATTGGACGCTACCACTGCTAAATCACAGGTACTCTCATTTGTTACAATTCTTCTTTCTTTGATGCCAGTTCTAGCAGCAATCCATTCATCAGATGTGTCAAGATTTTTTTCAAGGTCGGCATTAGTCACAACCTTTGGTGGTAAGTAAGAGCCTGTTCCTATTATTCTTGCAAATTTATTCATTATTGTTAATTAATTTTTGGAATTCAAGTTGTTCAGATACACTTTCAGATATTTTCTCAGTGATTATAACTTGTGCCTCTATATAAGCCTCTTTAATTGCCTGTAAAAATGAAAAAGTATCAGCACCTCCATGACTTTTAATAACAACGCCTTTTAACCCTAATAGGCTGGCACCGTTGTATAGTCCAGGATCGAGACTGGTCTTAAAATCTTTTAGTATAGGTGAAACAATAATAGCACCAACCTTAGTAAAAATATTTTTAGTGAATGCTTTTTTAAGGTAATGACTCATCATTTTTGCCACTCCTTCACTAGCTTTGAGAGCTATATTACCTTCAAAACCATTACAGACTACAAGGTCAACTTTACCTTTGAAAATGTCATCGCCCTCAATATAGCCAACATAATTTAATTTTGATTGCTTTAATAATTCAGCAGT
>JASLYC010000049.1 GCA_030739975.1 Gammaproteobacteria bacterium | reverse complement strand
GTGGCCAGGTTCACCCAACAGGGCATCCAACTGACGCATCTCATCACCCCCTTCAGGGTGTTCAATCTTGATCACTTCGGCTCCGGCCTGGAGAAGCCAAAGGGTAGCCAGGGGGCCTGGCAGTAGAGAACTGAAATCCAGTACTCGGATATTTTTTAGGGGCATGGTCACTGTAAACTCCTTTGGCATGGCTGATCGACAAGAAATTTAGGAGGCTATTACTGCTGCCAATGATGCCGGATGCAAAGAGCTTGCAATTTTACACTGCGTATGTGGTTACCCCGCACCAGCAACTGATTACAATCTACGTACCATATCCGATATGATAGAGCAGTTCAGCCTTGTTACCGGATTATCTGATCACACGCAAGACAACACAACAGCTTTGACCAGCGTAGCAACCGGAGCATCCATTATAGAAAAGCACGTTATACTAGATCGTTCACATGGTGGCCCCGATGATAGCTTTTCTCTTGAGCCAAACGAGTTAGCCGCGCTTTTCACCGATACAAAAGTAGCATGGGAAGCTCTCGGAAGAGTAGACTATGGGCACAAATCCAGTGAAAAAGGTAATGTAAAATTCCGACGATCGCTATATGTTGTAAAGTCTTTGAAACAAGGTGAAACAGTAACACATGAACATATTCGCAGCATTCGGCCAGGCTTTGGTATTGTGCCAAAACACCTTTCCAAAATAATTGGCAGTACTGCAAGAATCAATATGGAAAAAGGTACCGCCGTAAAGCATGATAACTTATTAACTTCTGACAACACATAAACTCAAATTAATTTAATCTAATTTGCTGATGAAGATAAAATAACAGTTGTTAATTTAGAGAATACCGCATGAAAATTGAAGATATCACATATGCACTACCAAAAGATGTGGCCAGTAATTTGGATTTAACTAAAGAAAATCCAAACTGGGTTTTGGATATCATTGAGCATAGGGCCGGGGTCTTAGAACGTCCTTGTGCAAGCGAGGATGAAACCGCTTTTGATTTTTCAGTGCAGGCCTGTGATGAATTATTTGAGAAACACGACGCGCTAAAAGATAAAATCGATGCCATCATTGTCTGCACTCAAACTCCAGACTATATTATGCCGGGCAACTCTTTCTTATTGCATGAAAGATTCAAACTAAAATCAGAAGTAATCTGTTTTGATTATAATTTGGCATGCTCCGGTTATGTCTATGGGCTTTCGCTAGCGAAAGGATTATTTGCATCAAAACAAGCATCAAACGTACTTCTGGTCACTGGCGACACATATTCGAAATATATAAATCCAAAAGATAGATCTACTAAAACTTTATTTGGTGACGGGGTTGCTGTTACCTGGCTAAGCAAAAACTCTGAATCGAGCCTGATTGATATTCTACTGGAATCCAGTGGCAAAGGTGCAAAGCAATTTTATATTCCTGCTGGGGGATGCCGCCAGCCCATCAGTGAAGATACAAAGAAAGTCGTTGTCGATAGAAGTGGAAATGAACGAACGGAAGAAAATATTTACATGAATGGCCTTGGCGTACTCAGTTTTATAAACTCTACAATACCAAAACATGTACACAACCTTCTTGAAAGAAATAGTTTAACGATTGATGAAATTGACAAAATTGTATTTCATCAAGCAAGTAAAATGACTCTAGACTCTTTAAAAAAGCTACTCAATATTCCAGAAGGAAAATCGTATAGCAATTTGATGCACAAAGGTAATTTGGTTTCGGCATCAATTCCAGTTGCCATTAAAGACGCTTGGGATGCTGGAGAAATAAAGCGTGGAGATTCAATTTTATTATCTAGCTTTGGGGTTGGCCTATCCTATGCCAGCGCTATTATGGTGTTTTAAGGGGCACCATGGGTATTGATTTTTTAAAAACAGTCTTTATAGAAAACAAGAGTGAGCCAGCAATAGCCTGGAATGACGAGCTATATTCCTATCAGCAGCTAACGGATAAAATAAATCACTGGAACAAGATACTTACTGCCAAGCATATTCATTCTGGAGATGTAGTCTCGATTATTGGAGATTTTTCTCTGAATTCAATTGCACTCTTTCTAGAGTTAATAGATAGGGCATGTATCATCGTTCCAATGCTGAATGACGTTAGTGATAAAAGAAAACTATTATCCAATGAAATCACAAGTATTCGGTATTCTTTTACGATGAATAGTGAAGATGAATTTTCATTTAAAAAAGAAGATACTCAATCTGATAACCAAATCTTTTATAGTGATTTAAGAAAAGCAAAGGTGCCTGGGTTAGTTTTATTTAGCTCCGGAACGAGTGGCCAACCTAAAGCAGCCGTTCATAATTTTAGCCTTCTACTTGAAAAATTTAAAACGAAAAGAAGTACTTTAAGCACATTAAACTTTTTATTATTTGATCATTGGGGAGGACTTAATACAGTCTTACATACCTTATCCAATGGCGGCCTTGTTTTAACTGTTAATGACCGAACTCCCTCAAGAGTATGTAAGCTTATCGAACAATATGAAGTGGAGGTTTTACCAACATCCCCATCGTTTTTAAATCTATTATTGGTAAGCGGCGAATACAAAAAGTATGACTTAAAAAGCCTTAAGATAATTTCCTATGGAACAGAACCCATGGCGCCAGTCACTTTACAAAGATTAAACACGATTTTCCCGGACACAAAAATTCACCAAACTTATGGTTTGATAGAACTAGGAGTTTTAAGATCTAAATCGAAATCCTCAAATTCACTTTGGGTTAAAGTTGGTGGCGAAGGGTTCCAGACGCGGGTTGTTGATGGGTTATTAGAAATTAAGTCAAAATCTGCAATGCTAGGCTACCTAAATGCACCTAGCCCATTTACTGAGGACGGTTGGTTTATAACTGGCGATGCTGTCGAAGTCGATGGAGACTGGCTTAAAATTTTAGGGCGTAAATCTGAACTTATAAACATTGGCGGCGAGAAGGTTTATCCACAAGAAGTGGAAAACTGCTTACATAAAGCTTTCAATGTTGAAGAAGCTACTGTCTATAAAGAATCCAATAAATTATTAGGCAATATTGTATGTGCCAAAATAAAACTCCAAGATCCAGAAGATGCAAAAGATGCTAAAAGAAGAATCAAAAAGCATTGCATTGAGAATCTTGAAAAATTCAAAGTTCCAGTAAAATATACTTTTGTAGATGAGAGCTTATCTAATACCCGCTTTAAAAAGAATAGAGCCTAAAATGCGTAAGACTACCAAAGCAGAAATAAAACATACTTTAGAAAGCTTAGAGATACCTCAAGGCTCAACTGTCATTATTCATAGTTCATTGATTAAATTCGGAGCCATCGAAGGGGGAGCAAAAGGTGTATTCGACGTCATTCAAGAAGTATTGGGCGCAGATGCAACGATCGTAATGCCATCTTTCTCTTTTGACTTTTCAGAAACAGAAAAGTGGCATAGAGATACAACGAAAAGCAAAATGGGCGCTTTGACTGAATATTTTAGAAAGCTTCCAAATGTTTACCGGACTATCCATCCTTTTCATTCCGTTTGTGTAATAGGGAAGCATCAAACACTATTTAAAAAGTGTAATAATTTATCCTCTTTTGGGCCAGGGTCACCATTTGAATTACTAATGGACCTGGATGCCCTAAATTTGGCCATCGGAACGGAGTATGTTGGCGGGTCTACATTTTTACACCATGTTGAAGAAATATCCCAAGTACCCTATAGAACTTATAAAACTTTCCCAGGAAAGGTGTATGATAATGACAACAATGAATTGACTGATAAGTACAAAATGTATGTCAGAATCATAACTGATGAGTATGAATACGATAACGACTGGGAAAAGATATTTGGCGACCTGGAGAATGTTGCCTCCATCAAAAACCACAAACTACACGGGGCAAACTTTTACTTGGTCAATATCAGAGAGGTCTCTGCTGCTTTCCAGGAAAAAATATTGTCTAACCCCTTCTATCCATCTAAAGTAAATCATAAGAACAATTAATTAACTATAGGAGTTACTATGACACTCGACGAAATCAAAGAAATAATTAAGGCCAATATTATTGAGGTTCTAGAAGACAATGATGTGAAAGTTGATATTTCAACTATTGAAGATCAGCAAATTTTTGGGGCAGAAAGCATATTAGACTCCTTAGATCTAGTCGGTGTTATTGCAAGCGTTGAAGAAGTCGTTCAAGAGAAAACCGGAAAAGTAATTGTTATAGTCGATGAAAATTTTATTGTAAGTGATGACTCACCACTGGCAAGTATTCTTTCACTGTCAAATTTTGTTTTGAGTAAAATTAATGCTGCCTAAAAACATACTATTAACTGGGCACTCCTATGGAATTGGAAAGGAGTTGGCAATTTTATTAGCCAACGATGGACATACCATCATAGGGTTGAGTCGCTCTAAGCCCGATTATGCTCACAAAAACATTAAGTCTTTTACTTGCGATCTAACTCAAATAGATGATTTGATTTCGACAATAATAACGGTTTCAAAAGAATTCAAGCAACTTGATGCGTTAATAAATAATGCAGCGGCCTTAAAGAACTCCCCACTCCCATTATTATCTCACAAAGACATTGATGATATGATTCAACTGAATTTTTCGGCGGTCATGCATTTAACTAGAGAAGTTTTTTCATTAATGCTCAGAAAAAGATCAGGCAGAATAATCAATGTCGTCTCAATGGCATCACAGCTAAATGTTCCTGGGGATTCAGTATACGCTGCAACAAAGGCTGGCATTGAAACATTTTCCAAGATTATCAATAAGGAGGGGCATCGTTACAATATTACTTCAAATTGCATAGGTGTATCTGCTGTTGAAACTGGCATGTTGGCCGATATAATAAGCAAAACTCCCGATCAGTTGAAAGAGATAATACCACATAGAGCATTTGCTGATATCGACTCGATTTATAATCTCATCAATCTATACCTCGATGAAAAGTCTCACGATATTGGGGGACAAAATATCTTCTTGGGCGGTGTCTAACGCATGCTAATCCTGGATGACAAAGAGTTTCAAGTTCACAATTTGATTCTAAATAGATTTAAAACTAATTGTTATATTATAAATACTTCTAGAGGGGCTATTTTAATTGACCCAACAGCAAATCCTGAAGAAATTGATGCTTATATTAAAGCACACGAAATAGATATCAATTACATGCTCGCTACTCATGGACATTTTGATCATATCTCAGCAGCCAGTAAATTAATTTCTTTGCTAAATCTCGATGGCTTATATATCCACCGAAATGATTTTAAAGAAATAAAGAATGCTAATTTATTTTCCAAAATGGTTGATAAAAGCGTTGTAGCCATCCCTGACAAGCTATTAGATCTTGATGACAAAGACCTCAATACCTTTTTGGCATCGACAGGTATTGAGTTCAAGCTTCTACCGGGTCACACAAAAGGAAGCTGCGTTTTTTACAGCAGAAATAAAAAATTTGTTTTCACAGGAGATACAATTTTAAATAATTTGATTAACGTTCGATTAAAATTCCCATCAGAAAAGAAAAAAGATCTATACCTAGCGCAAAAATATATATTTGATGAATTTGAAAACGACACCATTATTTTCCCAGGGCACGGGAAACCATCTCTCTGTCACATGGAACAAATATATAATAGTAAATATTTACATTTAGAAGATACTTACTCGTAAAAATGTGGATAGCTGATAGCTTTTCGCCACACCTAAACGCATTACTTGATTCGAATAACTAATATTAAGAAAACGATTGCAATTCAAATATATGATCAAGCCATGGTATGTAAATACTATTTTTTTTAGACTTATTATGCTCTTAAAATGCATACTATAAGTTTTAATACGTCACATTCAGGATTTAATAATGAGTGATCCAGGTCAAGAGATGCACACCCTTTGTCGCGAACTTTTCCCTATATGCAGAAGCATTACCGGTAATGGTTTCAGGCAATCCCTGGAAATATTAAAAAAACATTTGCCTGACCTAAAAACATTTGAAGTCCCGACGGGAACAAATTGTTTTGACTGGACTGTTCCTAAAGAATGGAATATCAATGATGCCTATATCATCGACCCTGACGGTAATAAAATCTGTAGCTTCCAAGACTCTAATCTACATGTAGTTGGGTATTCTACACTAATAGATAAAACACTTTCTCTTGAAGAGCTTCAAGAGTATTTGTATTCACTCCCTGAACAACCTAACGCAATCCCCTACATCACCTCTTACTATAAAGAGAGATGGGGATTTTGCATCACACACAACCAAAGAGAACTACTTAAAAAAGGCGAATACAGGGTTTTCATTGATAGTGAACTAAAAGATGGACACCTTACATACGGTGAATTAATCATCCCTGGAGAGACCAAAAAAGAAGTTTTTTTATCAACATACCTTTGCCACCCCTCTATGGCCAACAATGAACTTTCAGGCCCTGTCGTTACAACGTTTTTAGCGAAATGGATTGATAGCCTTAAACACAGAAAGTATACCTACAGAATCATTATTATTCCTGAAACGATAGGCTCAATCACCTATCTAAGCCAGAATCATAAAGCAATGAAAGAGAATATTATTGCCGGCTTTAATATTTCATGTATTGGCGATGAACGAGCATTTTCTTACCTACCTTCACGCCAAGGCAACACTCTATCTGATCAAATAGCTCTACATGTTTTAAAAAATCTCCACCCAGAATTTCTCTCCTATAGTTTTCTCGATAGAGGAAGCGATGAACGCCAATATTGCAGTCCTGGGATAGACCTACCCGTATGCTCAATTATGCGCACTAGATATGGCTGTTATCCTGAATATCATACATCACTAGATGATTTAGATCTCGTTACACCAAATGGTTTATATGGGGGATTTGAAGCAATAAAAAAATCCATCGAATGCATCGAAATGACTGAAATCCTTCAATCAACAATCTTATGCGAACCTCAATTAGGCAAACGCAATTTGTACCCAACAATAAGCACGAATAATTCCACTCTACATGTTAGAGGAATGATGAACTTCTTAGCCCATTGTGATGGGAAGCTTAACACGCTAGAAATTGCTGAAGTAATACTTACTCCATTATGGGAACTAATAACAATTATCGATAAATTGAAACAAGAAGGCATTCTAAGAACAATTGACGATTGATCAAAAACTATCAACAATTGGTTTTACTTTTAAATTCACAACAAGCCCTACAGCCTTAGTACTTATAAACTTTGTTGGGCTGATGAATGCTGATACTCTGTTATACATAGGTTATTCAAATTCAGCTATGGCCTTAAGATTCCTAGGTTTCTTTATCCAGTCTTCCTTGTGTAGCTCTACCTGAATAAGAGGAGTGTTATTTGGGTTTTCGATTATTCGATAACCATGAAACTGGTGCAGTTTAAGCATCTTCTGGTTATGCTCATATAGCACACCGTAGATCATATCTAAGTCCAACTCCAAAAAGACATGGTTATAAATAAAGGGAAGAATAAGTCCTCCTAACGAGAGATATTCTTCATTGCCTATATAATAGCCAATGGTACACTTCTTATTTCGCTGATCGATTTCTGCTAAGTTGACTACCCCAATTGGCGTATCATTGTAATTGATTATCCAATACCGTTTTGTCTCATCTTTATCTATTGTTAAAAACCACTGCATTTGTTTTTCTGAATCATCTTCAATTTGCGTCAGCATATTTTTAGCAATACGGGGATTCAAACGCCAAGCCAACACCTGATCCAGGTCCATTTTTCGCATTTTTTTGAAAGTTATCATGAGGTAAGTCTACACTCAAACAAAGACTTAGAAAACCGACCTCAAGAACTCGCATAGTTTATTTCCATAAACAAACTCTTTCAGAGAGAAGTATTTTTACACCTCTTAAACTCTAGGGGGGTGAATAACGGACTATCTGTACAGATAGGTACAATTCACAATGAAAATCCATTGATAGATTACCATGATGTTAATTGCGGAAAACTCCTACATTGGATAGTCTAATGATTAAGTACTGTGATCAAAAATAATATGCCCAAAAAAGTAAAAATTAATGCACATCAAGGTATGACTAATTCCCAACTCGAGAATTCGATCATCCTATCTTTTGTTAAATTTCGGCTTGTCAGACTAAATACTGGCCAATTAAAATATACAGCCACGGAAAATGCATAAGGGAGTTAACGGGTTACCCAAAGCTCCTACCGCTATACGCCTATGCGTGCCACGGAGTTACCGTTCGAACAAAACTTCAGCCACACGAACTCGACAACTCAAGCAAAGTACACTTAACCTAGAACCCGATAATTGAAAAGGCCTATTCCAGCTCAACTGACAGAAATGTCATTTACTGCCCCCACCCTTGTGTCCTTTATCGCAGAAAGAAAAACTACGACCTAAAAAAGATGCGAAAGGTACTTTATTTTTTGTTAGCCACTCTACCCCGACTACGAATGGAGAAATGAAGATAGTGACAAGCTATATAGCTTCCAAAAAAGTCTACCCGAAGAGTTTCAACCTGTTGTCCTCATCCCCTAAAATCGGGCACAGCATAAGTAGAAAATGGGGAAAGACCAAATCCGAATCACGAAACCATATAAATCACAAACTACATCTATGTGATACAAAGTCCGGATTCTCAAAATCTTGAACACTTATAACTGCCTTCTCGCTACCGAACTTACATGCTTCTGCTGCATTAAAGTCTATCTTATACCGCCGCAAAGCGGCCCTGTTGTAGTCAGCGCGGCCATATTGCTGGCCCATTTGTTCTAGCCCATAGACCAAGGGCACACCAGTGACAGCATACATAAGCATGCCTCTTGCGAATATTCGGCCATCTATATTTTCATCAAAGATCTCTTTGGGCACAAACAGCAGAACATCGCTCTTTTCTAATCTATGTAGCTTAAGATAAGCATCGAGTTCGTTTCTAAAGCTCAACCATGGTCGATCTAGAGTCATTGGCGAGTGTTTTGAAAATGTCACTTGGTTTTTTAGAGCTTCCGACTTGTTAACGTTAGAGAATGGCGAAATGGTTAGCTTATCTAACTTGCTTGCTACATTTTCCGGAGTCATGGAAAAAACACTAATAGTCGGAAGATAAAATAACGAAGTTAAAGCCGCGCCTAAAATAGCTACCGAAATAAAAACCACCTTGCGATTTAAATGATTTATCAGCCCAAAGTTACGTCGATCACTATGCTTTAAATTAAAGAAAAGAGAGTGCAGGGTAAATAAGATTAATGTCGAAGAAAGCCCGTAGGAAAAATACCAAACATCGCTGGAACTGAGGGCTGAGCTTATTAGAGTCGTTACAACATATAGTACAAGTAGGCTAAAAATGGATGCGATCAATAATCGAGTATTAGCAGTAGACCGATAAACAAGAGAAATAGAAATTAAAATTAAAATCGATGCGTAACTACAGGCGAGTATGTCAAAAAGTTGAGCCTCATCCGGCTTCACAAAGAATTTGTAAAAGCTCGCTATTCCGATATGTGAAAAGATCAACTCACTACTCCGGTATGAGAATAATGAGCTGTAGCCATAAAGAAACAATAAAAAAAGTGCTCCAAATAAATATGGGATGTACGACTTTGGTTGTTTAAGCAAGAAAAGAAACCCTAGGAGCACAGCAAACATAAAACCAGTCGATACTTTTCCAAGAGCAAGTATTGTCGCCAGAATTAACACAACCACCATTTCTTTAAAGGTATTTTGATCGGACTTAGTAATTAATCCAAATACCTTCGAAGTTGACAAAATTAGCACGATGCTCGTAAACCACAAACTATGAGACGCAATGACATGCCACGACCCCACAATAATAGGAGCAGTTAAAATCAACACAACAAGAAAAGTGACAAACTGCTTATCAGTTACCAACTTGCTCACAAATACAATTATTGCTGAGAGTAAGAAAAACTTTTTAAAGATATAAAGAAGGCCATATGCATCAAAAGGCTCCAAGCCTGTTAATAATATTAATGCATCAACATAGTGACTGAGCACATGATAAATCGTCACTGGAGAGCCATGTTGGCCAATGCTGGGGTACCCGAAATTTAGAATACCTTGAATTAACGCCACGTGATAGGCCGTATCCTCATGCCAACCTAGACCGAGCTCCAGTTCCAATAGGGGAAATGTTCGAAAAATTCTTCCGTCTATATCTGCACCAGGCGACCCTACTAACAGCATTAAGAAAAACACCACCAGGCCAGCCGTAAGTAAGTTATAGGCACTTAGGCTTAAAGATTGCCGGAAAAGGTCGGAGTGAAATACATACAACAAAAAGTGTAGGAGCAGAAGGAATACTAACGATACAGATAGCACCTCACTCCACTGAAACTGCTTAAACACCAGTAATGCATAAATAGTCATCACCACATAAAATAGGTATATACTTATTAGTACGACACTATTTATGGAAAGTTGAAGAAGTAACTTCCGATGAGTACTGGATCTTTTAAGATATTGCCCGAATATTCCCAAGCCCATAAACATGGCGAATATCAACAAGGCGTACCCTATATATATCCATCCATGCTCGGTAAGATAATCTATCCGCCTACTTTTATCTTCAAATGATGAGTTGTCTATTAATAAATTAGGATCGTTAGCATTCTCTTCCGTATGTATTGTCAACACAACTTCGTTGACATCCATTTTATTGATGTGCTTTGCCGCCACAAAAGACTGAGTGGGAAATAATTTTAGCTTTTCTGCCATCCCATTTTCAATGCCAGCATTTCTTATGCTCAGTATTGCAGATTTGTTAATAGGATCAAAACGAATCGACTCTATGGGTACCGGTAAAGGAAAGGAGTACTTCTGAAAACCGCGGTGTGTAACTTTTAATCTGCGGGAATCTTGCTCTCGGAATCCTTGACCTGTATTAAAAAAGATTTGACTAATACCATTTTTCGAAGATTCCATCTCAATTACAAAATAGAATTTATTGTA
>JASLYC010000048.1 GCA_030739975.1 Gammaproteobacteria bacterium | reverse complement strand
AAGACCGCCTGGATACTTTTCATTAATCCTGCCATCGGACTTCAGGGTGCGCCAATAAGGGGTTATGCGTTTCTTGCCATCCCTCGCATCCTCTTCCGCCGCAAAAGCTGTTATCCAGGCAAAGATACCCGTCACTATGGGACAAGCGGTGGTGGTTTTATGTTTTTGGGCCAGCTTTTTTCGCAGTTCGTTAATGGTAGTCAGTTTCCCCTTTGGCACTTTTTTCATCAACGCATTAACCTCCAAGGGTGAGGGTAGAACAAACTTTCCTTTGCCCCACTTTTTTTCAAGATTCTTTGGAATCTTTTTTATTTTGGGAAAGTCTTTCTCGTCATTGAGTTTGTCCCTAAATTTATATTTTTCTTTGTATCGCTTCACTTCATTGTATCTTACCACCAACCACGAGGAATGTTGAGAGGAAATGCATCGCCCTTCATAGAACTATCAGTAATGACATTTGAACAGCGAGGTAACTTGATATGGTAAAACTTATAAACAAATTAATTGATAAATTAGAATTGAAAAAACTATTTAGACTCGAAATGACAAGAAAAGTGTCGCAACACTTTAGCTTGCTTTGTTATTTTTAAGCCTTTATATTGCTCTCTTTTTTTCCAGACTTCAATAATCACCTCAGCTAAATAATCGAAATGGCTTTGAGTATAAACTCTCCTAGGAAATGCCAACCTAACTAATTCCAAGTCACTAGCCATTTCATTGCCATCTTTATCGAAAGAGCCAAACATCACACTTCCAATCTCTACTGCCCTAATAGCTCCCTCAATATAGAGTGCATTTATCAATGAAATTCCAGGATACTCTAGGGAAGGAATATGTTCCATGAATTTTTTTGCATCTAGAAAAACAGCGTGTCCTCCATTAGGTTTAATAACAGGAATGCCAGATTCATCTAGTTTTTTATTTAGGTATCTCATTGTTGCATTTCTGTAGTTCTGATAATCAAAATCTAGCGCCTCCATAAGGCCTACTGAGATAGCCTCAAGGTCTCTACCAGCTAATCCTCCATAAGTAGGAAAACCTTCTCTAAGGATAAGCATATTCTTAAAATCCTCTGCCCAATCGTTATTATTACAAACAAAAAACCCGCCAATGTTAGCCAGTCCATCCTTTTTCAGGCTCATTGTTGCTGCGTCAGCATAGGAGAAAATTTCTTGTGCAATTTCAATTAGAGGCTTTCCTTTGTAGCTCTCTTCTCGCTCGGAAATAAAATATGAATTCTCAGCGAATCTACAAGCATCGATAACTAGAGGTATTTTGTGTGCAGAAAGGATTTCTTTAGTTGCACGAATATTTTTCATAGACACTGGCTGACCGCCGCCAGTATTATTGGTAATCGTAATCATTCCAAATGGTATCTTGTCTGTACCATATTTGTCTATACATTGTTCCAACTTCTGGATATCCATGTTGCCCTTAAATGGTCCCTCAGCTTCAGTATTAAGACCATCCTCACACAGTAAGTTTATCGCTTTCGCACCAGCAAATTCTAGATTAGCCCTGGTAGTATCAAAGTGACTATTATTAGGTATTACGTCACCCTCTTTTATACGCGTCATTGCAAGTAACCCTTCAGCTGCTCTCCCCTGGTGAGTCGGGAATATATGCTTAATGTTGGTTATATTTCTAACCGTGGATTCAAATTTTTTCCAAGACTTACTGCCAGCATAACTCTCATCGCCGAGCATGAGTGCTGCCCACTGTTGTGCTGACATCGCACCTGTTCCCGAGTCTGTCAGTAGATCTATTGCACAATCCTCAGCGTCCAGCAAAAATACATTGTTGTGTGCTTTTTTGAGTTTTTTTATACGCTCATCCTTTGAAATAATGTTGATCGGTTCTGTCATCTTAATTCTGAACGGTTCAATAATTGTGTGCATGATATGAATTAATAAGTAGTTATTATTGTTAAATATGTTAACTAGGATTGTGTAATGAATTTCAACATAATATTGTGATATTTTAATATTTTTTAGTGTATTTACCTAAAATTACATATAATATTGATATTATTCACTAATATTTATTTAATTTACTATGAGAACTAAAATGGACTCCAAAGATTTACAGATTTTGTCAATACTTCAAAAAAATGGGAGAATTCCTATCTCAGAATTATCTAGTCAACTTAATATGTCTGATACACCTTGCCTAAGGCGAGTTAAAAAGCTAGAAAAAGCAGGAGTTATCAGTAGTTACTGCGCCCAATTAGACCCATCGAGTGTCGGCCTTAATGCCATAATTTATGTATTTATAACTTTGAGGAAAAATACTATTGCCAATGCAGACGACTTTGAAAAGGCAGTTAGCAGCCTAGAACAGGTAACCGAATGCTGTGTTATTACTGGTAAACACGACTACTTACTAAAAATTATTGCTCCAGACTTATTGAATTATGAGAGATTTGTTAAAAAATCACTTGGCAGTTTGAGTTGCATAGGAAGTATCGAATCTAGCGTGGTCCTTAAGCAAACATTTTCTAACAGATTGTTACCATTGAGCTTATGAATTTACATTGCCTCCCTCACACATCAAACGAAATTTGGACTTTAGTTCTAATAGACATATAATCCTAGTATGAATAAACGACTAGCAACTTTCTTTGGATTCTTGACTACTTTTTTTACGAATCGAAGAATCACCAACATTTATATAGTACTATTCATCCTGTCATGTTTAATACCAGCAATTATGATAGCGGTTTTTGTGGTGTAGAGGATTTGGACTTTAGTTCAAGTTGAT
>JASLYC010000047.1 GCA_030739975.1 Gammaproteobacteria bacterium | reverse complement strand
TCATTAATTTCGAAACACTCGCGCACACTCCAAAGACTAACGCCACAAGAGAAATGTTGAGAATCATTATGAATAATTACCCCCTTTAATGATCTTTTTTCAGCTTCACATATAGCGTCATTCAATATATCTATAGAGCCCCAATCAAGGGCGTTTGCTTTAGAGTGAAACTCAACAATGGCAGCGCCTTTATATTCATACCAGCTAGCTACAGAGTTGCTGTTTTCTGCATTCAAGGTTTGTCTAAGCTCAGAGAACCTCAGTACATCTTTGGAGTGCTTTATGGGTGCATATTTCCCATTCGCTTGAAGGGCCTGCAAGTGTTTCCCTGATACATTGTAGTAACTCTTTTTTATGCTGCTTTGCAAAAATTTTGGTATAGGCCTGTTGTCATTTTTAAGTCTATTTATAAAGTAGCTATGACCTATATTGTCGAGAATCTCAAATGGACCTTTGGTCCAGTTATATCCAAGCTTCATAGCGTCATCAATGTCAGCAGGATTGCCAGTTACCTCAGGCAAAAGAGAGCAAGCATAGGACAGCACTTCTGACAAAACTTTCCAGGCAAATTGACCGTACATTCCTGAATCTTGAAGCAGCATTTTAATGCCAATTTTTTCACTGTCTTCTAATAGTTTGGACTTTACTCTATTGAGTGTGACGTATTCACCAGTAATAAAATCAATAACCTCTCTTTCGCTACCGATACCTCTATAAAAACCCTTGTTGTTCTTATTGCCGGTTTGTCCTTTGGCAATCATATTGACAACAAACTGGTTAGTTTTTGAGTATTTATGAAAAGGGTCGTCTTTAGGAAGAATATTAACCAGGCTGTTTGCAACATCAACCATTAGGTCAATCCCAATCAGGTCATAAAGACCAAAAACACCTGTCTTAGGGAATCCCAAAGGCCTTCCAAAGACTGCATCTGCTTCAGATGGAGATAGACCCATATCGAAAGCAACATTGAGCGCGCATTGGATTGCAAATACACCAACCCTATTCGCCAAAAAACCCGGCCTGTCTTCGCAAAGAATAACACCTTTTCCAAGTCGAACCTCACTAAAATGATTAAGTGAGGCAATAACTTCATCTGTTGTTTTTTGGCCTCTGACCAGTTCAAGTAGACGCATAAATCTAACAGGATTAAAAAAGTGGGTGATAGCAAATCGCCGACAAAAAGAGTCCGGTAGCCCTTTTGTTAATAGGGCAATAGGTATAGTTGAAGTATTAGAGGTTATGATTGTATTGTTACCACAACAATCAATTAGCTCTCTATACAAGCTCTGTTTCAAGCTTAGCTTTTCTACAATAGCCTCAGCAACCCAGTCACAATCAGCAAGCTTGTGAAGATCATCTCTAGTATTGCCGGTGTAAATTTTAGACCACGCCTCCTCACTTATAAGTCCTGGCATCTCAGGATTGTTAAGGCGCTCTAGACCTCTATTGGAAAGGTAATTTACATCATCACCGTTACTTGGCAAATCAAGCAACACCACCTCAATTCCAGCATTGGCCACTTGTCCAGCTATGCCAGCACCCATGGTGCCAGCACCAATCACTCCGACCTTGTTAATATTTATTGCCATTACTAGTAATTATTATTCTAAAGAGTATGCCTGATTATGAATGATTTAATCGCGTCAAGTGTTCTTTTTGGCGACTCTATTGGCAGCATATGACCACTACTGCCTATCTCGGATATGTCTGCGTTAAGGCTAGATGCTAGCTCTAATCCAAATTTACTTGGTGTCATTTTGTCTTCAGTTGCAATAATAACGCTTGATGGGCAGTTTAACTTGTCAGCCTTTAGTTTGCCATTAGTGTAATTCTGACAGGCTATTAAATCAACAGCTAAAGGGTTATCTGACATTATTTGTCGGCCTATCGCTATAGGCTGCATCCCTGGAACAGCGCTAATCCCTACTTGTGCATTTGGACCAAAACCCCACTTAAGCATTAGTTCTGCAGCTGCGGATGAAGAAGATTTGGCAGTATTAATTAACTCTTCATTTACAGGTATTGATAGGGCGCTAGCAACAGCGGTAAGGGTTATTAAGCGCTCTTCTTTCAGCAGGTTTGCGGCCTCTAGAGCAACCAAAAAGCCCATCGAATGGCCAACTAGGTGAATTGAATTTACATTTACTGAATCTAGTGCCTCGACAAGCCAGCTCCCCATACCTTCTATTGACTCTAGTGGTTCTCCATCAGAAAGGCTATGCCCAGGTAGGTCTGGAGCGAATACAGAATAGCCATGAAAAGCAAACCATCTAGATTGTAAAGCCCAACATCTGTGGTCAAGACTACTACCATGTACTAAAACAACTGTCGGCTTGGTATTATCAAAAACCTGACCTCCTGTAGCGACAAACGTTTTATATCCGTTTACTACTATATTCATCCAGAAAGCCTCTCTACCGCCTTAAGACCTAGTTTGAAGTCTTGAATAATGTCAGTAATAGACTCAATACCAACTGAAACACGTATAAGGTCTGGGCTAATACCTGCAGCCTTCATCGTTTCATCATCAAGTCTCGAATGAGTGGTACTTGCAGGGTGCAACACAAGTGTCCTGGAGTCTCCTACGTTGGCTAGGTTAGAGGAAAGTTTTAGTGCGTCCATGAAGGTGCTTCCTCCTTTTCTACCGCCCTTAACGCCAAAACACAACATAGAGCCTGCACCTTTTGTAAATAACTTTTCAGCAATCTTGTGAGTTGGATTTTCTATTAAGTCTGGATGGTTAACCCAAGCAACCAGTTCTTGATCTAGTAGCCACTTAGTTAAATGTTTAGCGTTTTCAACATGCTGCTGCATTCTTAAGTTAAGGGTCTCTACCCCCTGAAGTATTAGGAAGGCGGTATGTGGGCTCATCGAAGGACCCAGATCTCTCATTGATTCGGCACGAACTCTCATAACAAAAGCTGACGGTCCGTACTCCTCCCAAAAGCTAATACCATGAAAGGGTTCGTAGGGCTCAGTTATTGTTGGATGATTGCTGTTTATACCCCAATCAAAGTTACCTCCATCAACAATAGCGCCACCTATTGCCACACCATGCCCGCCCATCCATTTGGTAACTGAATGAACAACTATATCAGCTCCATAATCTAGTGGACGACACAAATAAGGAGTCGCAAACGTTGCATCTACGACTACAGGAAGACCACTCTTGTGTGCAACTTTAGAAATAGTTGGAAGGTCAGAAACTTCTAGCCCTGGGTTACCTATCGATTCACAAAAAACAAGCTTTGTATTGCCCTGTATCGCATCACCAAGAGCCTTTGTGTCATTAATTGAAACGAATGTGCATTCTATGCCTAGTCTTTTGAGGGTGTGCTTTAATAATGTAGCTGTTGATCCGTAAATTTGTGAGGCGCTAACGATATGGTCACCGGCAGAACATAAAGTTATAAATGTAACAAAAAGAGCGCTCATTCCAGAGGACGTACATATAGCCCCAGAGCCACCCTCAAGAGCGGCAATTCTTTGTTCTAGTATTGCTATGGTTGGGTTAGTTATACGGCTATATATATGGCCACCTTTTTCAATATTAAATAAAGATGCCCCCTCGTCTACACTATCAAATACATAAGAGGTGGTTTGATAGATAGGAACAGCCCTAGAGCCGTACAAAGGGTCAGGCTGATAGCCACTATGTAGTGCTATTGTTTCTGGACCCAGGAAAGATGATTTACCCATACCTCCCTCCAAATAATAGAGTTAAATCAAAATACAATAATCAAATTGTGATTTTTTTAAACATTTGCCTATTATTAGACAATCGTTTATTAATTATACAATTAAATTGTTAGTGTAGCTTTAGATTTAATTCTGAAACATATAAAATGAAAAAAATAATTTATTACATATAAAGCAAAAATACTTAACCCATAGGCAGTATCTTATAAGGGGTCCTCTCTACGCCCAACTCTTTTGCAATTTTAATTGCCTCATCTGAAGCAAACATTTCCATCATTCCCTTTGGGTCGAAGACGTCCACCAAGACTATAGCGGTATGATCATCGACCTTTCCAACCATAGCGTTTCTTGAAAATTTTTCCCTAATTTCAACAAGGTCATCGAACCCCTTTTTCCACTGTTCAAAGGTGCCATTTCCTATCTTTATTAGTACCATAGTATTCATAACCTTTCCCCCTATATTGGTTAAATTATTAGCTAACAAACTACACAACAACTATACTATCATTTAATTAGCTTATAGCTGTACTAGCATTATATGTGTTTTTTCCTGATTAATGTTTTGGGATTGATTAACTATAAAGTAGAAGTTAGTTATATATTTATTAGTGATTATTAAAAATAATAATGACCCAATTTTCTCCATACTGGTGGCAAGATCAACCACAATATAGCAACGACAATGAACCTCCATCCAATGCCGATATTGTTGTTGTAGGAGCAGGCTATACAGGACTGAGCGCTGCTATAACACTGGCTAAATCAGGCGCTAGTGTAGTTGTATTGGATGCTGAAGATATTGGATTTGGTGCGAGTACAAGGAATGGTGGTATGTTGGGTTCAGGGCATAAAGCCTCAACCGCACAAGCAATAAAAAGGTATGGCGAGAAGACCGCTCAAGAGATCCACAAAGAGGCCAACTCGTCGCTTAAATTCACAATAAAGTTGATTAAAAACAACAATATAGATTGTGAACTTCAAGAGTGCGGTCGTTTGCGAACCGCATGGATTCCGAAACACCAAACTGATATGGCCAATAACATGAATGATTTGAAGTCTATAGAGCATTTCGATTCACATATGGTCGATAAAAGTTCAATGCATAAACATATAAATACAGAACTATACTTTGGCGGGCAGTTGTATGAGGGACATGCAGCTGTTCACCCACGCAAACTTCATTACGGAATGTTGCAGCTAGCTTTAGATGCAGGCGCAAAAGTTTTTGGGGGGTTTCGTGTAGACAATATAGAGAAAGTTACAGAGAGCTTTGATAATGGTTTTAGGGTATATGCATCGGCACAAGTTATAAGCTGTAAAAAAGTTCTTATGGCAACAAACGGATACACAAGAGCAGGATTATCAAAATATTTAGCAAGAAGGATACTACCAGTGCCTAGCTTTATTGCTACTACAGAAGATATTGGCACTGAAAGGGTTGCATCTCTTTTACCTGGGGGGAACTGTATGGTGGAGACACGAAAACGCTTCTGTTACTACAGGGCTACCCCATGTGGTCGACGTATAATGCTTGGTACAAGAGCAGCAATGCACCCAATAACTCCACAACAAGCATTACCCACTATTAAAAAAATGTTGACAGGAATTTTTCCTTCAATGGAAGGCGTAGGTATTAGTCATTGTTGGACTGGTTTTACCGGGTTTAGTTTTAGTAATTTACCTAGCCTAGGTGAACATAAAGGAGTCTACTATGCTTTAGGCTATTGTGGAAATGGTGTAGCTATGGCGCCTTATCTTGGACACAATGCAGCCCTAAAATTACTTAACCCTAAAAAGCAACACACTGTATTTGAAAAAACATTACTAAATACAAAGTTTTATTATCATGGTAACCCATGGTTTTTGGCTTTTAGTAGTGTTATATATCGTGGGCAAGATATCATTGACGGATATTTAAGTAATCGCGCTAAGAATAATTAACTTAAGTGGTTTAGCAAAATCAGCTATAGAAAATTAGACAAAAGATAATAATTCTTGTTTGCATTTTCTTATATATGATATTGTAGCATTCTTGAAATGTTGTCTTGAAAACAAAAAAAATTAGCCAGCATATCTACATTATTTTTTTAATAATAAAAGGTGAAATTTAATGACTTTATCTCTACTTTTTTATAGCTTATCTGATGGATAGAGTAAGGGGGTCAAATATGACCCACTTATGTATTAATTAATGACAGTTGGACAGATTTGTTTGGCATTGATTGTGCCAATAACATGGGGCCTAGGAATTACTATGGCAAAAATAGGTATGGAGCAGTTTTCTCCATTACTTATTATGTCTTTTCGTTTTGCTTTAGCTGGCCTGTTGCTTGTTTGGTTTACTAAGCCGCCTTGGGGCTACATGAGACAGATATTTTTTGTAGCTTTGATTGGTTCAACTTTGCAGTACGGACTCACATATACCGGAATAAAGCATCTTGATGTATCAACCGCAGCAATCCTAGTACAACTGGAGGCGCCCATTCTGTCTTTACTTGGGGCAATTATACTAAAGGAAAAAGTAGGTTGGCGAAGAGCTTTAGGAATGTCCATAGCATTTTTTGGTGTATTCGTTATTGTCGGAGAGCCAAGATTAGAGAATAACTTAGAAAGCGTTGCTCTAGTTCTGTCAGGTGCATCTGTGTGGGCTGTAGCACAAATAATGGTTAGCAAGCTAAAAGCACTCTCCGGATTAACTATATTAGCATGGGTGGCTCTTATGGGCTCTCCACAAATGCTACTTGCTTCATTAGTTTTTGAACAAGGTCAGTGGCAATCTATAGCTAGTGCTGACCTTGGCGACTGGTCTGTAGTTTTATACCTAGCAATTGTCATGACCGCCTTGGGTTACAGTGTTTGGTTTCATTTGCTTAGAGTGTGTGAAGTTAGTGCAGTGTCACCATTCCTGATGCTGCTACCTATAACTACTATAATTTCCGGGGTTCTAATTTTAGATGAGCAGGTTACCTTGTATATGGCTATAGGAGGACTAATGGTTCTTGTAGGTGTTTGTTCAACCTTAATTGATTGGCGCAGGAAGAAGCTTAGGTAGCATAAAAAAGCTTAGTAAATAGTTAGCGAGCAGGCCTATTTAAGGTATCTATTTTTCGATAAAAAATTCTAAACTCTCAATATGGTGATTGGCAAAAGATTAAACCTCAATCTTTATACTTAACATACTCCTTGCCACACGGATATTTAGAAAACTCTTCTTTCCATTTCTTTTCAGGGTCAGGTTTTTCGATGTCCTTGTAGTACAGCGTAATTGCATTTGCACAATAACAAGGGTTGGATCGAATTAGTTCTTTGCATTCTTCTTTGGTCACATTTTCCTGATTGATGCTACATTCTTATATGTTGTATTGTACATACAACAACTCTCTAACTGCAAGCGTCCATTGATTAGGTTAGCGTTAATCAATAAATATTCAGACTCAATACACAGATTATGACTGCTCCATTAAGCTCTTTTAGTATACTATGGGCTTAACATAATAAGAGGTACCTTATGCAAGAGTCATACTTAATCGGCAACATTACAATCAAAGACCAAGAAAAATGGTCCCAATACAGGTCTAAAGTTTCAGAAACTTTAAGGCCATGGGGCGGAGAGCTTGTTTATCGTGGAAAGAAAGCATTAGTACTGGCTGGTAATAACAACCATACCGACAATGTAGTTATAA
>JASLYC010000046.1 GCA_030739975.1 Gammaproteobacteria bacterium | reverse complement strand
TAGAATCGTCTAGCATACAGCCGACAAAAAACTGAGTTGTAGAAAGTTTCAGCTAGCTCTGGTTGATTATGACCCGTTATTTGTTCTACATAGCGCAGCTTAGTGCTTTTCCAAAACTTGGAGTTGAATTTCCCTAAACTCGACGTTTCGTCTATTGAATCTACTTTCCCGTCATTAAATTCTTTAATTAACTCATTTTTGAGAATCTTACAAAACCTCTTAACTTGTTTTTCATAGAAATTCATTCTTAGTTTTGAATCACTTTCTATTTTTTCCCATTCCTTTTTTTCAAAGCATTGTTTTGCCTCAATCGATGCTTTATGCATGTTTAGATAGTGCTGATCGAATCCACCCAAGATCTTTTTGGCAATAACAAATGCGGTTGAATCTAAGTTCTTGTTTAGCATAATCAAAATAATTAATGAAAAATAGTCATAATTTGTAAGATTTAATTGATCTTGGGCTTCTATCAATCAGAATTGCTCTTCCTCGGTTGATCCAGACAGTGCAGTGACAGATGATTTGCCACCTTGTATGACTGTCGTTACATCATCAAAATATCCTGCGCCAACTTCTTGCTGGTGTGATGCAAAAGTATAGCCCTTCTTGGAGGCGGCAAATTCAGGTTCCTGAACCTTATTCACATAGTGCTTCATTCCTTCGCCTTTGGCATAGTCATACGCCAAATCAAACATGTTATACCACATATTATGGATACCGGCTAAAGTGATAAATTGGTATTTGTAGCCCATATCGGCAATTTTTTCTTGAAATGTGCTGATTTCGCTATCATTCAGATTTTTCTTCCAGTTGAATGAAGGTGAGCAATTGTATGCCAATAATTGACTAGGATTCTCTTTTAATATCGCCTCAGCAAATTCACGGGCAAAACCTAAATCAGGTTTGCCAGTTTCACACCAAACTAAATCAGCATATGGTGCATATGCCAAACCACGAGATATTGACTGTTCTAGGCCATTCTTTACCACAAAAAAACCTTCTGATGTCCTCTTACCGGTTACAAACGGAGCGTCATATGAATCCACGTCAGAAGTCAGAAGGTTTGCTGCTTCAGCATCTGTTCTTGCCAATAACACTGTAGGGACGTCCATTACATCTGCAGCCAGACGAGCAGAAATAAGTTTTTGAACAGCCTCTTGTGTTGGTACTAATACCTTGCCTCCCATATGGCCGCACTTTTTTACCGCTGCCAATTGGTCTTCGAAGTGAGCACCTGCAGCGCCATTGACAATCATATTTTTCATTAGTTCGAATGAATTTAAGACTCCACCAAATCCGGCTTCGGCGTCAGCAACGATTGGAAGAAAATAATCAATGAAATCTTTGTCGTCATTTTCTATGCCTCGAGACCATTGGATCTCGTCAGCCCTTTTAAATGTATTGTTGATTCTGCGCACCATAGTTGGCACTGAATCGTACGCATATAGTGACTGGTCAGGATACATCGTTTCAGAGGTGTTGCCGTCTGCTGCTACCTGCCAGCCAGAGAGATATATTGCCTCAATCCCGGCTTTTGCTTGCTGCATCGCTTGGCCAGCAGTGATAGCGCCCATACAATTTACGTAGCCTTTGTTTGATGAACCATTAATTAGGCGCCATAGTTTTTCAGCGCCTTGGCGTGCATAGGTATATTCTGGTTGAACTGAGCCACGCAATCTCACCACATCTTCAGCTGAATAACTTCTTTTTACGTCTTTCCAGCGAGGATTGTCTTGCCATTCAGACTCTAATAATTTGATTTGTTCTTTTCTATTCATTTTTATTGCTCCTAATATATGTAGTTAATTCAAATAAATTGCATATTACAGATATTAACATTAGATTTAATAATATTTTCACTATATAATAATCATTTTTCATATTATGAATTTATCATGAATGCTGAAGCTACTGAAAAAAAGTTCAATTCTATTGAGAAATGCTTGCAAATACTCTCTATTTTTACATTGGAGAGATCTAAATATAGTCTCAAAGAAGTCAGTGAAAAGCTAAATTTTAATTTGTCTACTACGTATCGCATTCTTTCATCACTTGAAGAATATGGCTATGTTTCTAGGCTAAGAAATAAAAAATATGTCATTGGCACCCAACCACTCTATTTAAGTGCAATTTATACCCATAGTAATCAATTGGACCAGATTCGACCTATTGTCGACATTATTCGTGATAAAAGTGGTGAAACGATATCGTTTTTTGTTGAAGAGGATAGTAAGCGTATTTGTTTGTATAGGGCCCATTCACGAGATAATTTACGACACAACATTGAACAGGGTACAAGGCTCAAGCTGAATCGCGGCGCATCCGGAAGAATAATCCTGGCTTATGGTAAAAGGGGTAAGGATAAAAGTGGATTCTATAAAGACATTAGAGATAAAGGTTTTTACCTCTCGATCAATGAACACAATCCGTCTTTGTTTGCTATAGCACTTCCTGTCATCTCAAAAAGCAATATATTTGTCGGCGCTTTAGTTGCCTCTGGTCCAATCAGCAGGTTTAATGAAAATAAAAAGAGGCTATTGTTAAATATCCTGAGGTCTAACTTAACAAAAATTGTCATACCGTAATAATTTATTATCACATGGTAAATAGTATTTTTATTTAATTTCAGAAATCATTAAAACTAGCATTACTCATATATATGAGTATACTGTGAAATTTTAGTATTGTATTTATATCAAATTATTTAGTTTTAGTAGATAAATGTCAATAAGTAAAAGACTTTACCAAACAGTGATAGAGTATATCAATAAGGAAATAAAAAGCGGTAATCTCACTAATGGAGATTCAATTCCTTCTGAATCTCAGCTATCCAAATTGCTAGGTGTTAGTGTTGGCACTGTCAGAAAAGCAGTAGACAAATTGGAAAATACTAACGTCTTGTATCGTCAGCATGGTAAAGGCACTTTCGTTTCCGATTATGGATTCGACAATAGATTACTAAACAAGCTAACCAAAAAAGTTCAAAAAAAGTTTTCTCGCATATTGCTACCAGAATCAAGCGATGAAAGGATTCTTCGGGCCGCTATAAATATCTCTAGAAAAAAAATTGCCCAAATTATCCTTCTTGGTGATAAAGCTAATACCTCTCAACAGATAGCCAGTTTAAATGAAGGCTTGGACGGCGAACTTAAACATTTAGATAACAAGGATATTAAGTTAAATAATATTTATGCCGAAATCCTATATAGAAAAAGAAAACACAAAGGGATGTCGCTAGACGACGCAAAAGAACTTTTGAATGACGATACGGTTTTTGCAATGTTGGCTTTAGAGAATGGCGATGTTGACGGAGTTGTAACTGGAGCCATAACACCTAGTCAGACAGTCCTAAGTAATGCCCTAAAGATAATCGGTGTTGCTGATAACAGTAAGCTTGTTTCTAGCTTCTTTCTAATGATTTTTGATGCAAAACATCAAAACTATGGCAGTGAAATGATATTTTCTGATTGCGCAATGAATATTGACCCTAGTTCTGATGACTTGGCAGAAATAGCAAAAAGCGCATACAAGTCGGCAAAAAACTATCTTGATATTGAGCCGAAAATAGCAATGCTTTCGTTTTCAACTAATAAAAATACGAAACATACCCAGGTAGAAAAAATAAGTATAGCAGCTAGCACTTTAAGAAATATACTTCCCGAGGTTGACATTATTGGTAATGTTCAGCTTGATGCTGCTTTGGATAGTGCTGTTCTTAAAACAAAATCTCCACAAGCGAATTTTATACCTCCAGCCAATGTCCTTATTTTTCCGAATTTAGATTCAGCCAATATTGGCTATAAGCTTGTACAACGTTTTGCAGGAGCCCAGGCAATTGGTCCAATACTGCAAGGATTAGCAAAGCCGGTTAATGATTTATCAAGGGGATGTACTGTAGAGGAAATAGTT
>JASLYC010000045.1 GCA_030739975.1 Gammaproteobacteria bacterium | reverse complement strand
GTCTTTGTTGACTTTATTATTTTCATTCATCAACAGATTTCTCTATATCTTCAATTGTTATAAGTTTATTCTCAGGATTGTTATCACGAGACTTAACTTCAAAGTAATCATCCACGTCTTTTAGATATCTTTCCAGTGCCTGCTTAACATAAAAGCTCTTTGAGCGACTTGTTGATTCTGATAACTTATCTAATTTTTCTTCTAAGTCTGCATTTAGTCTTACAGAAAGCATTTTTTATCCTCTATGTATAAATATATGTATGACAAGTATTACATAAAAACATTATAATGTCAATCAATGCTACATATTTACAACTTTAATCCATCTAGCCATTCTGAGATTGTGTCAATCTCATTATATTTTGTTAAATCAATCTGGAGTGGTGTAATAGAAACATAGTTATTTGCAATTGCATGGAAGTCTGTTCCTATGCCATTGTCTGCCTCTTTGCCGTTCTCACCTATCCAGTAAAGCAAAGGATCATCCTTGTCTTGAATACTTGGCTCTGACATATGTCTCTTACCTAGCCTTGTAGTTTGATAGCCCTTTAACTCATTAATTGCAACATCAGGTACATTTATATTAATAACTGTATCGTGTGACAGTTGCGCATGAGATATTTGACTAATTATTTTTTTAGCGACATATGCTGCAGTTTCAAAATGCCTACCTTCCCAGCTAGCTAGAGATATTGCTACTGATGGTAGGCCTAAAAATCGCCCCTCAATTGCACCTGCAACTGTTCCAGAATATATTACATCATCACCTAGGTTTGCACCAAAATTTATCCCGGTAACTACTAAATCTACTTTTTCCTCAAGGAATCCACATAGTGCTAAATGAACGCAATCACTTGGTGTTGCATCTATACTATAAACGTTTTCACTTACCTTTATTGGTTTAAGTGGCCTACCTAGTGTTATTGAGCTGCTGGCTGCTGACTTGTTTTCATTTGGAGCGACTATAATTACTTGGTGCTCTTGTGAAAGTGACTTTGCTAGTTGTATTATGCCTTCAGCCTTATAGCCATCGTCATTACTAATAAGAATTTTCATTTAAGAAACAGATAAGGTAATTTCACCTCTTTTTGCGCCAACCTTAACTGTTCCACCGTCAACCAATTTTCCAAACAAAAGTTCATCTGCCAAAGGCTTGCGAATCTCTTTTTCAATCAACCGAGACATAGGTCTTGCACCCATCTTTATATCATAGCCATTCTTTGCAAACCATTTGCGAGCTGCGTCTGTAACTATCAGTGAGACGTTTTTACTTTCTAGTGCCTCTTCAAGTTCGAAAAGGAATTTATTGACGACAAATATTATCGTCTCCTCGTTAAGGCTATTGAAATATATTGTTTCTGATAAGCGGTTTCTAAATTCAGGGCTGAATGCCTTTTTTAATTCACCCTCATAATCTAGTGAATGGTCTTGCTCATTGAAGCCTATAGATGCTCGCTGTACACTATGCGCACCAGCGTTCGAAGTCATCACTAATATCACATTTCTGAAATCAACCTCTCTTCCGTTAGCGTCTGTCAGTATTCCGTGGTCCATAACCTGTAAAAGCAAATTATAAATGTCTGGATGAGCCTTTTCAATCTCGTCAAGTAAAAGCACAGCATAAGGGTTAGAATTTACCGCCTCAGTTAAAAGACCTCCCTCGTCATAACCAACATATCCTGGTGGCGAACCTATAAGCTTAGATATTGAGTGACGCTCCATATACTCACTCATATCAAAACGTAACAACTTAACTCCCATAATGCGAGCTAGCTGCTTACAAATTTCAGTTTTACCAACCCCTGTAGGCCCAGAAAATAGGAATGAACCCATCGGTCTATCAACTTGTGCAAGGCCAGACCTAGATAATTTAATTGCTGTTGAAAGACTGTCAACAGCATCATCCTGACCAAAAACACCGAGCTTTAATTCGTGCTCTAAATTCTTTAGTAGTGATTTATCGTCACTAGTAATCTGCCTTGACGGTATTCTTGCTAGTTTGGCGACTACATTTTCAATGTCGGATACTCCGATATTAATTTTGCGCTTTGATTTAGGCTGTATTTGCTGTAACGCCCCTACCTCATCAATAACGTCTATAGCTTTATCTGGTAGGCGACGATCAGTTATATAGCGATGAGAGAGCTCAACAGCAGAGTTAAGAGCTGCTGCAGAATATTTAACTTTGTGATGTTCTTGGTAATATTTTTTAAGGCCATGGAGAATCTTGACAGTATCATCAACTGATGGCTCATCTATGTCAATTTTTTGGAACCTTCTAGTTAATGCATGATCCTTTTCAAAAACCTTACGGAACTCTTCATATGTGGTTGACCCCATACACTTTAGTGTTCCATCAGCTAAAGCTGGTTTTAATAGATTAGAAGCATCAAGCGACCCTCCAGAAACACTACCAGCGCCAATAAGAGTATGGATTTCGTCAATAAACAGAATTGAGTTAGGAATTTTTTCAATATCAGTAAGTACTGACTTTAAGCGTTTTTCAAAATCACCTCTATATTTAGTTCCAGCAATAAGCACTCCAATATCTAGTGCGTATATAACTGATTCCTTTAATACATTAGGCACCTTTCCATCAACTATTTTTTTAGCAATGCCTTCAGCTATAGCAGTTTTACCTACTCCAGCTTGTCCCACAAATAAAGGATTATTTTTACGCCTTCTAGATAACACTTGAACGGTACGCACGACCTCATCCTCACGGCCAAGAAGTGGGTCGATCTTTCCTTGACGTGCCTTTTCACAAAGATTAATTGCATATGACTCTAACGCTGATTTTTTAGGTTTTTTGCCACTAGTTTTTGTTTCTGCTTGCTTTTCTTCAACAGGCTCTATAGCTTGCAAAGATAGACCCTCCATAACATCTAGCCTTGAAATATTGTTTAATTTTAGTAAGTAAACTGCATGTGACTCTTTTTCAGCAAAAATACTAACCAAAACGTTCATAGCATATACTGTATTTTTTTGTGCTGACTGTGCCTGATACACACTACGCTGCAATACTCTTTGAAAACCAACTGTTGGCACAATATCTATTTCAGAGTCTTGCGAAATAATTGGAGTATGAGTATCAATATACTCTTCCAGCTCTATCCTCATCTCGTCAATATTTACACGCTTACTGAGTAAAAAAGTGGCTACCTCATCAATATTTAAAAGTGCCAACAATAGATGCTCAACAGTAACAAATTCCAGCCTGCGGTTTCTGGCCTCAGTCATTACAAAATTGATTTCTTGTTGTAGCCCTGATTCAATCATTATGTCTATATCTTATTTAATTAGTTACAATCTTACTATAAATTTTACACTTTTTATTCTCTTTTACAAACTAAGGTTTTAGGTATTTAATAAAGAATAATTCACTCGAACTTAGGCTTTAATTAGTCCGCTAATCCCCTTAAAATGCACATCAATGGTTGCTGGTTTTTCCTGGAAAACTCAATTACCTGGGATATTTTAGTATGTGCAACATCATAAGAATATATACCACACACAGATTCTCCTTCTAGATGAATTTTAAGCATTATCTCTTCGGCGTCCTCATTGCTTTTGTCAAAGAAACGCCTCAATACTTCGATAACAAAATCCATCGTCGTATAGTCATCATTAAGCAAGATCACTTGGAATCGTTTGGGCTTTTTTAGTTTAGGTTTGGCTAACTTTAGAACTGTTTTAGTCATACTATCTAATAGACCTTATGTAAAGCATCAATAAAGAAAAAACTAGCACGATTATTGTAGGCAAAGAAGTAACGAGTAGGTGGTTTAATTCAAAGCTCAGAGACATTACTCCACCGATTCTTGAGGATAATTCAAAAAACAAACTAAGCATTATTCCTAGAAATATTTTTTTACCTAAAGTTGCGCTTCTTAGTGAGCCAAAGATAAACAGCATTGACAATAGTATCATAGCAATTAGTGTTGCCGGCTTAATTAGCCTCTTGTATAGTTCAACCTCATAATCACCAGTTGAAAGCTTGTTTTTTGACAAAAAATCGATTTGCCTATATAGACTCAAAGTAGACAGGTCTTTTGGGTCTCTCTTTAATCTCTCAATAAACTGACTATCAAAGTTAACCTTTGCCTTATATTTATCATAATGCTCTACCTTTATATCAGTAAACGATTCCTTGTTATTGAGTTGGTTTCTGATAGTTTCATCAAGGTTAAGATTTTCACCATCAAAAATGACTTTACTTGAGAAAATTGCAGAGTCCATCTCATTTGAACTGTTAAGTTTAAATAACGAAACTTCACCAAACATTTTGCCGTCATAATTCTTCTCTACATTGATAATGTTGTTACCGTCCTTGAGCCAGAATCCTTGCTGATTGTAGGAATAAGTATTTTCTCCTAATGCTTTAGCTCTATATATTTCTGCCCTCTGGGTAGCTATAGGAGCCAATAGTTCGCCAAATGCAATAATAACAATAATAAATGTAATGGCAGCTCCGATAACTACTTTAGCTATCTTCATAATGGATATACCCGAACCTTGCATAACTATTAATTGGGAGCTGGATGCAAGATTCCCCAAGGCAAGAATTGAGCCTAATAATATTATTACTGGGGAATGTCCATAGGCGATAGAAGGCAGGTCAAGTGCTACATAAATCATTGCCGCAAGTGGGGTATAGTTTTCTTGTCCGATTCTTTCGGCTTCATTTATGTAATTAAACAGAGCATAAACACTTAGCCATACAAACATTACAGCTAAGGTATAAATAAGTAACTCTTTAGTTATGTAGCGTCTTAAAATTTTCATTAAAATACTAGTTTCTTGAGGCTTTATTATTAAACAACAATATTATGACAAATATTCACAACGATAGGGTTCTAATTCTTGATTTTGGATCTCAATATACGCAATTAATTGCACGTCGTGTTCGTGAAATTGGGGTTTATTGTGAATTATTGCCTTTCGATGTTGATGTTGATTATATAAAAAACTTTAACCCCAAAGGAATTATTCTTTCAGGTGGACCAGATACTGTTACCACTGACGATTCTGCCAGAGCACCAGAAATAATATTTGATCTAGGTGTACCAATATTGGGTATTTGTTATGGTATGCAAACTATGGCAATGCAGCTAGGTGGAAAAGCTACTTCAGCCGAAAAGCATGAATATGGGTTCGCAAAAATTAGGGCAAGAAGCCATTCTCCACTACTTATTGACATAAATGACGAGATTAACGACGAAGGTCATGGACTATTAGATGTTTGGATGAGTCACGGTATCGAGGTAACAAAACTACCTAATGGGTTTGAAAGAATAGCCTCTTCTGATAACTGTGATATAGCAGGATTTGCCAATACAGAAAAGAGCTACTATGGATTGCAATTTCATCCAGAGGTTACTCACACCAAAAAGGGTAAAGAAATTCTAGATAGATTTGTTAGTCAGATTTGTAATTGCCAAAAAAACTGGACAACTAAAAATATTATAAGTGACTTAATTAAGAGCCTAAAAGAGCAAATAGGCAAATCTAATGTGTTATTAGGCTTATCTGGAGGTGTAGATTCATCTGTAGTTGCTGCACTCCTTAATAAAGCTGTAGATGACCAGCTGACCTGCGTTTTTGTTGATAATGGCCTATTAAGGCTAAATGAGGGTGACGAGGTTATGCAGACATTCGCTCAAAACATGGGTGTAAAGGTTATACGCTCAAATGCCCAACAGAAATTCTATGATGCTCTTGAAAATGAAGCAGATCCTGAGAAAAAAAGAAAAATTATCGGTCACGCATTTATTGATGTTTTTGAAAAAGAGGCAAACAAGTTAAATAACATTGAATATTTAGCGCAAGGAACTATTTACCCCGACGTCATAGAGTCTGCCGGTGCAAAATCAGGCAAAGCAAAGGTTATAAAGTCACACCACAATGTAGGAGGACTACCTGATGATCTTAAGTTTGAACTGGTAGAGCCATTAAAAGAATTGTTCAAAGACGAGGTTAGGGCTATCGGTGTTGAATTAGGGATACCGAAACATATGCTATTCAGACACCCTTTTCCCGGCCCTGGATTAGGAGTAAGAATCCTTGGCCAAATAAAGCAAGAGTACGCAGATATTTTAAGAAGAGCTGATGCAATATTTATGGATGAGCTTTATAAAAATGATTTGTACGGCAAAGTTAACCAGGCATTTTGTGTATTTTTGCCGATTAAATCTGTAGGAGTCACTGGGGATGAGAGGAGGTATGATTATGTTATAGCCCTTAGAGCAGTTGAAACTATCGACTTTATGACTGCTAGATGGGCAAGGTTACCTTACGACTTTTTAGACCATGTATCAAATAGGATTATGAATGAAATATCAAGAGTTTCAAGGGTTGTTTATGATATTTCTGGGAAACCACCGGCAACTATTGAGTGGGAGTGAAAAATAATGAAAGAATCAATCAGCTACAACGCATACAAAAAAAGCCCATATAAAAGCATTAAGCATACTACCTACTTTG
>JASLYC010000044.1 GCA_030739975.1 Gammaproteobacteria bacterium | reverse complement strand
AAGATGGATGAAATGAAGTTTGATATGTGTGGAGCAGCGTCGGTGCTAGGTGTTATTAAAGCAGTTGCTGAGATGAAACTTAAAGTTAACCTTACAGTTGTGGTGCCTACCGTTGAAAATATGCCTGCCCACGATGCCTCTAAGCCTGGAGATGTAGTAAAAAGTATGTCAGGTCAAACAGTAGAGATTCTAAATACAGATGCCGAAGGGAGGCTTATCTTGTGTGATGCGTTAACCTATTGTAGTAAATTCAGTCCAAAAGTTGTTATTGACATTGCTACACTCACTGGAGCAGTGATTATTGCTCTAGGCAAACATCACTCTGGATTAATGTCCAATAATCAATCTTTAGCAGATGACTTGAAAGAGGCTGGTATTGATGCGATGGATACGGCCTGGCAGCTACCTTTGGATGAGGAATATGATGAATTACTTAAGTCTAATTTCGCAGACATGGCGAATATTGGTGGGCGGGAAGCTGGCACCGTAACCGCTGCTTGTTTTCTTGCTCGCTTTACCAAAGATTATCGATGGGCACATCTAGATATTGCAGGTACAGCCTGGATTGGTGGTTCAAAAAAAGGAGCGACTGGTAGGCCGGTGCCACTTCTGACAGAATACATTATGAGACAAACTTAGGATTTATTAATCCGACTTTGTTACTATTAAGCCTTTTTCGTCTAATAGTTTTATTAGTTGAGGGTTTAGACAAACACCATTTCTTTTAATTGCCTCCATTGCGTGTTGTGCTGAAAGTTCAAACTGTTCTAAATTAAAATAGTGTATTGCAATATTATTTTCAACTTCGCAGAGATAACCCCAATATTGTTTATATTTATCGTAATTTTTTAGTGCATGCTGTGATAAATCTTTTGAAACCAAGTTAAAGAATAAAAGGTAACGATACCAATCATTATTGAGCTTCAAGTATTCTTCTGGTTGATTATAAAGTTCGTTATAGGTTTCTATAAATTTTGTCATTTCTTTAGATGATGAGTAGACAAACATTTTAATAATGTATGAATAGTACAAACCTTGTGGCTCAAGTTTTTTTAATTTTGCTGCTATCTCTAATGCCTCATTATTTTTATTAAGTTTATGCTTGGCATAACCAAGCCTCCAAAGAGCATCTAAATGGTTTGGCCAAACTGATACCAGCTGTTGATCAATCTTACTCGATTCTTTGTAACGTCCATGTTCAAAATAGCTTCCAGCAAGTGAATAAAGTATAGATGGCATGCCACCATGTAAGATTGGTGTTTCGACAATTTCTATCCGTTCAAAGTCTTTTGAAATATTAATTTTTTCTAGTTGGTTATATGTATTAATCCAGAAATAGTATGTGAAATAAAAAATTATCACTACTAAAGTGATTGAGATGCCCAAAATAATTTTTTTGTACCCTACTTTTAATGGAAATATAAAAATCTTTGATGGTTCAACAGTATTATCGACTTGCTTGGCAATTAACCCACTATAAAGACCAAAAAGTAGTAAAGGGAATGCCATCTGATAGGGTGCGCTAAATTGCATATTAATGAAAGAACCAATAAGGGCTACGAAGAGTAGATAATAGAAAATTTTTTCATCACTACTAGTATTTTTTATAATTTTGACAATACCAATAATTATTGAAATTACAGCTGTGATAAATATTGCAAGACCTATGATGCCGAGCTCAACTGCTAATTCCAATAAATCGTTATGAGGATGAGTGGTATTGTTTATAACCCAGGTTGCATATCCCTCATTGGCAAGATTTTGTGAATAAGAACCTAAGCCTGTTCCAATCAAAGGAGAATCATAAAACATGTTGAGAGCTGTTTGCCAAATTTCATATCGTAGTGAAGAACTTGCAATGGCTTGTCCAGATACGCTGTCTGTTAATGAGTAAATCGTTTCAGAGGAGTCTACAGGCAAATCATTAAGAGCAATGCTGTTTGAGAAACTGCTTGGGGATAAATTAATCAGTAGAAATATTGCTACTATGCCAAAAATAGTTGCATAGCTTTTATTTTTATTCCAGTCGATCCATTCTCTTAATTTAATTCTATTAGCTATCAAATATAACGCTATCAAAAGTAATTCGATAGCAACTGCCAACCAGGCTGACCTAGTGGTCGTGTAGAAAATGTAAACAACCACTAATGATGTTATGATTATTAAAGTCCAAGCTTTTAGATTTTGTACCTGTTTAGATAAAAGCAAAAAAATGGACAGTGGTAGAATCAAAATTATAGGTTGGATTGCTATATTTCTATTACCGAAGGTGGAGGCAGGCGAGGAATTTTGTGCCAAATTAAAAGGGTCAAACAAATACTGTAATATGCCAATAACGGCAATAACACCAGCAGCAAGAATCAATCCCCATGAAAGCTTTATTAAGCTATTATTTTCAATTGATAAGTTGGTGGCTAAGATGAAACTTGAGGCTGCAATTAGCCAAAGAAGCCATTTCGTAACAGTGAAGTCAAAATTAACACTCCAAAAAATGCTACATGTCCCGAAAAC
>JASLYC010000043.1 GCA_030739975.1 Gammaproteobacteria bacterium | reverse complement strand
CTTATGAGTGCCGGTAAAAATGTTATTTTAGTTACTCACCATATTCACGAGATTCCGCCTGAAATTAATAGAGTCATTCTATTGAAAGAATGTAAAGTGATAGATGATGGTGACAAAGCCAGAATTTTAACAGGCAAAACTCTAAGCAGTTTATTTGACAGGCCTATTAATATTGTTGAGCAGAATGGTTACTATCAGGCTTTGCCAGGATAATTAAGGCTTATTAACTCTATACCTTGCAGATTTAGCGTGAGCTTGGAGGCCTTCGCCATCAGCCAGCGTTGCAGCGACTTTACCTAAGGTATTAGCACCCTCATTAGAAACCATAATTAGACTCGATTTCTTCTGGAAATCATAAACACCTAGAGGCGAAGAGAATCTTGCAGTACCAGATGTGGGAAGCACATGATTCGGTCCTGCACAGTAATCACCCAAAGCTTCACAGGTATATCTACCCATAAAGATTGCTCCTGCGTTTGTTATGCTATCCAGGATAGATTCGGGATTGTCAATAGAAAGCTCTAGATGTTCTGGTGCAATCTTATTTGATATTTCAATGGCCTCTGATAAGTCCTTGGTATGAATTAGTGCACCACGCTCTTTGAGGGCTGTACGAATAATATTTTTTCTGTCCATTGTGGGTAGAAGTTTTGCCATACTTTTTTCAACTTCATCGATAAAGTTTTGATCAGGACAAAGTAATATTGATTGCGCATCTTCATCATGCTCGGCTTGTGAAAACAAATCCATAGCAATCCAGTCTGGATCTGTATTCCCATCACATATGATAAGAATCTCAGAAGGGCCAGCAATCATATCAATGCCAACTTGGCCAAAAACAGCTCGTTTTGCCGTTGTGACATAAATATTTCCGGGTCCAACTATCTTGTCAACCTTTGGCACACTTTCAGTTCCATAAGCTAAAGCCGCAACAGCTTGCGCACCGCCAATTGTAAAGACTTTATTAATGCCAGAAATAAACGCCGCCGCCAATACAAGCTGGCTGATTTGCCCGTTTGGGGTTGGTACAACCATGGTAAGCTCCTCAACACCAGCCACCTTGGCAGGTATTGCATTCATTAAAACTGAAGAAGGGTAGGTGGCCTTACCTCCAGGAACATATAAACCAACTCGATCCAAAGGTGTTATTTTTTGACCAAGCACCGAGCCATCTTCTTCAGTGTATGTCCAGGTTTTCTGTTTTTGCTTTTGGTGGTATTGTTTAATCCTTTCTGCAGCAACATCTAAGGCGTTCCTTTCCGAGTCTCTCAAAGTTTTATAAGCGTTTTCAATATCTGCATTGCTTATTGTAAGATCAGCCAATGAATCAGCCTTGACGTTGTCAAATTTGACTGAATAATCAACGAGAGACTTATCACCACCAGTACGAATTGAAGATATTATTTCATCAACTGTTTCAGCAACTTGCTTGTTTGAAACGCTTTCCCATGCGAGCAAAGCAGAGAGTTTAGATTCAAAGTCAGATTGTTGCGAGGAAAGTTTGGCGATCATAGATTCTTTTCAATTCTTGCAATCCATCTATTAATTTCTCTATGTTTAGTGTTAAAAGACGCGGAGTTGACTATTAGCCTCGAGCTTATATCATGGATATGGTCTAGCGTTATCAAGCCATTTGCTTTAAGAGTATTACCAGTATCAACTAGGTCAACTATGCAGTTTGCTAGTCCTACTATTGGTGCCAACTCCATTGCGCCAGAAAGTTTAATTACCTCAACCTGTCTTCCTTTTGACTGAAAATATCGTTTGGTGGATTTAGTATACTTAGTGGCTATTTTGAGAGTGCTTTGATTCAAGTCACTTTTATCTCGTGCAGCAACCATCAGACAGCATTTTGCAATTTTTAGATCTAGCAGCTCGAAAAGTCCCAAACCTCCATGCTCTAAAAGCACATCTTTTCCAGAGACACCGATGTCAGCGGCACCATTCTGAACAAAAACCGGAACGTCGCTTGCACGGAGAATAATGACTTTGACGTCATCAAGGTTTGTATTAAGAACAAGTTTTCTACTATCTAGTTCTTTTGACGAAATGTTTAAGCCTGCCTTTTTCAATAAAGGAAGAGTTTGTTCTAATATTCGACCTTTTGAAAGAGCGATAGTTAGCATAATAGATATTTTATTTGTTGAAATTGTTTTAGTGCTGAACTCGTTCTATATCTGCGCCTAGCATCTTAAATTTTTCCTCGATCATTTCATAACCTCGGTCAAGATGATAAACACGCTCAATAGTTGTAGACCCTTCTGCAGCAAGGCCTGCCAAAACAAGACTTGCAGAGGCTCTAAGGTCTGTTGCCATTAAGTTCGCGCCCTTGAGGGATTTTACCCCTTTACATACGACTGTGTTGCCTTCCAGTTTAAGGTTTGCACCCATACGGTTGATTTCGGGAACATGCATAAAGCGGTTTTCAAAAATGGTTTCGGTAATTATGCTACTACCTTTAGCTATAGAGTTAAGGGCGACAAATTGAGCTTGCATATCGGTAGGGAAGTTCGGGTATACACTGGTTCGAATATCAACTGCTTGCGGCCTTCTACCTTTCATGTCAAGGTAGACGGAATTTTTATTTGTCTTAATGTCAGCTCCAGTCTCAATAAGTTTTCCAATTACAGAACGCATCGAGTCTGGTTCAATGTTGTCAACAGTAATACAGCCGCCAGTGATTGCAGCTGCTACTAGATAAGTTCCAGCCTCAATGCGGTCTGGACATATGTTGTATTTTGTACCGCTAAGTCTGTCAACACCTTCGATGATAAGTGTCGAGCTATTTTCACCGGTTATTTTTGCTCCCATTTTATTTAGACAATGTATCAAATCTGTCACTTCGGGTTCTTGCGCAGCATTACCGATTGTAGTAATACCCTTTGCTAGTGTGGCAGCCATAATTATATTTTCGGTTGCGGTTACAGAGACTAAATCAAAGTGGATTTGTGCGCCTTTAAGTTCCTTGGTTTTGGCATAAATATAGCCATTTTTTAACTCAATTATTGCGCCCATCTTTTCCAGCGCATTTAAGTGCAGGTCGACTGGCCGAGTTCCGATAGCACAACCGCCAGGCAAAGACACTTTCGCTTTTTTATATTTTGTTAACATAGGGCCCAACGTCAATATTGATGCTCTCATTGTTTTAACGAGGGAATAGTCTGCCACTAAATTATCAAGGTTTGATGAGTCAATTAAAATAGCCCCGTCCTCTTCTAAGATAAAGTTTGCTCCCATATCCATCAAAAGTCTCAAGGCAGTTGAAACGTCGCTCAGTTGGGGTGTGTTTGCAAGCTTTAGGGGATCATCTGCAAGAATAGATGAGAAAAGGATTGGAAGAGTGGCATTTTTTGAGCCAGATGTTTTAATTCTTCCATTTAGACTATTACCACCTTGAATGACCAGTTTATACATTGATTTTTATGTTCCTTCCAGCATAATTTGGAGAAATTCTTTCATACCGTGCCTTCCTATTTTTGAGTCGTAACTGATCTTTTCTATATCGACCATACTTATAGACATATAAATTACGTCATAGACACGCCAGCGGTCTTTCTTAATCATTTTTAATGTAACTACAGCTTTTGCAGGTTCACCGTCTATTGAAGACGTCACTGTTACCTTGGCCATATTTTCCTCTTTTATAGCATTTTCATTAACGATAATGTTGATTCGATCCCAATTCACTATGCTTGCCAAAATATCTATATATTCATTAATTAAAGAATTCCTAAGGTCTCTTTCAAATATTTTTCTATCTTTAAATTGCAGTTGATCCCAGTAATCATCCAAAGCAAGTTCAGTGCTATATTCAATATC
>JASLYC010000042.1 GCA_030739975.1 Gammaproteobacteria bacterium | reverse complement strand
AATAACTGGATCAGAGAGTGATGACATTTTATTAGTAGCTATATTGATCCGAATTGACCACCATTACGCCATCCATTTCAACGCTAACTCCTTTTGGAAGTTCGTTAATTCCAATTGCGGCTCGGGCTGGGTAGGGTTGTTTAAAGTAAGTAGCCATAATTTCATTGAGAAGTGCAAAGTTATTAAGGTCTGTCAAAAAAATATTTAGTTTAACGATATCATCTAGACCGCCACCAGCTTCTTTACAGACAGCAGATAGATTTTTAAATATTTGATGGATTTCATTTTCAATGCCACCTTCTATAACTTCCATAGTTTCTGGAACTAAAGGAATCTGGCCTGAAAGATAGATTGTTACGCCACCAGTAATTGCTACAGCTTGAGAATATGTGCCAACAGCTGCAGGAGCTTTTTCCGTCGAAATAATGTGTTTTTTCATGATAATGAATTGAATTTATAAAATAGGTTTTATTATATTCTGGATGATTGTTTTTTGTAGAGCTCTTTAATAGTTATTGATAGACGAGACTCTATTATCTAGAAGTAATTATATAAAAAGGAACAGGAAAACCCTTAACTTGGTCTGACGCCACGGATTCGCTCAGACCGGCGGCGTAGCATTTCAAGTGTGCTAAGCAATAAAATAGAGAATATTACAAGAAGTGTTGCAGCAGCAAGTATTGTTGGGCTAATTTCATTACGGATTCCAGACCACATCTGTCTTGGAAGGGTGTACTGATCTGGTCCTCCAACAAAGAGAACGATTACAACTTCATCGAATGATGTAATAAAAGCAAAGAGGGCACCTGAGATGACCCCTGGCGCTATAAGTGGTGCTTGTATTTTGAAAAAATTTCTAAACGGTGAACCACCTAGAGTTGCAGCGGCACGCATCAAGTTGTTATCAAATCCAGATAGTGAAGCTGTCACTGTTATTACAACAAAAGGTATCCCTAAAATCGTATGAGCAATCACTAGGCCTGTAATCGTTGCCAGTAAATTGGCTTTTGCAAAAAAGAAGAACATACCTGTAGCGGTAATAATAAGTGGCACAATCATTGGAGAAATCATGAGCGCCATGATTGCACGATTAAAAGGCATATGTCTATTTGACAACCCAAGTGCTGCTAAGGTTCCTAGAACAGTTGCAAAGAGAGTTGCAAAGACAGCAATAAGGGCACTATTCTTGAAGCCAATCATCCATCTATCTGTGCATACAGTTGTGGTGTTGGTTTCACAAATACCAAATAAATCTTTGTACCAACGGGTACCGTAGCCATCAAAGTTAAAAGACCAAGTCTCAAAACTGAAGATTTTCATTTCAGGGAGAAATTGCAGGTAAGGGGAGTTAGTGAATGACAAGGGTATAACAACAACTAGCGGTGCAACCAAGAAAAATAAAACAAAACCACAAAAAAACATATAAAAATAGTGCCAAATTTTTTGTTTAGTAGTTGTGTAAGAAGGAAATGCCATTTTCTTAACCCATTTTTAAATTATCAATACCAATCAAACGGTCATATACCCAGTAAAGCGTTAGAACCGCAACTAAAAGTATTGCTCCGATTGCAGCACCAAGACCCCAATTTAAAGTTTTCTGCATTTCACGTGCAACAAAGTTACCAATCATTAGTCCGTCTTTTCCACCAACAAGCTCTGGTGTGATGTAGTAGCCAATAGCTACAATGAATACAAGGATACAACCAGCACCAACACCTGGAACTGATTGAGGCATATAGACACGAATAAAGGCACGAGTAGGGGTGGCGCCAAGGTTCTGAGCAGCCTTCATATAACTTGGCGGTATACCCTTCATAATGCTATAGATTGGCAAAATCATAAATGGAAGTAGAATCTGTGTCATTACAATTATTGTGCCAGTAAAGTTATACATCATAGGAATACGATCCTCTTCACCAAAACAAAGGTCGATGTTGGTTTCTCCAAAAAATGGCAGATTGACCATATCTTCAAAGCAGGGCAGAACGGTTAGTAATGTGTCATTAACGACACCGTTTTGTTGAAGCATAATCATCCAAGCAACGATTCTTACTAGTAGCGATGTCCAAAAAGGCATTAAGACACAAATCATGAGTAAATTTGAGGTTCTCATTGGCAACGTTGCTAGTAAATATGAAACAGGATAGGCTAGAATCAAACAAAAAATGGTCACCATCAAGCTTACCTGCAGAGTTCTCATCCATATGGTTTTATAAATTCTTAAATGTTCTTTTTTCTGAATAATATTTTTATTAGCGTCAAATTTTAAATCCACAGCATTTAGGTAATAGCCCATCGTGTAAGGGTCTTGCATTGCTCCTAGTGATTGCCAAAATTCAACCTTGCCCCAGCGCTTGTCTTTTTTAATCATCTTATCTTTATAAGGGGCGTCCCATGTATAGGGTTTAACTTCTTCTTTTGACTTTTTATCAACTTTTGTAGCCTCTTTCACTGTCTTCATCAGTAGACTTCGCCAGCCTGATTGCTCATAGGTCATTCTGGTGCCAGCTTTACCTAGTTTAAGTTTTCCTTCACCATCAGGCAATTTGTGTGTATTTCTTATGTCATTGATAACTGCAGCATACATCTCTTCACCTGGTAGATTGGATTTGTCCTCCCAGATCTGATATTGGGAAAATGTCAGTGGAAACACATTGTTGATTGCATTGTCATCAATACTTCTTGAAAGAAGTTGAACAATTGGATTAACAAATAATATTAATACGAATAAGAGTGGGACCAATATTAAAAGAAATGAACGAATCTTTGTTCGACGCAAAGATTTACGTAAGCTCTCTTTGAGAGGGACACCATCGTTTGTAAGTAATTGTCCTTTGGAATCGATTGTTGGAGCATCATTCATAAAATTATCACTCAAGCCCTAACTTATGATTAGGACAAAAAAAAATAAAAACAGGTCGGTATCAGTACCGACCTGTTTTATTTGACCAGCTTAAACAATCAAACCAGTCTATTGGTTGATCTACTACTTAGCCATCCAAGCTGCGAAACGGTCACCTACTTCTGCACCGTTGTCAGCCCACCAAACAGGATCCGCAACAATAGTGTTCGCCATAAGAGCTGGCGTATTAGGCATATGCTCCATGATAGTCGCACCAGTATGGAACCACGGCTCACCTTCTTCTAGTATAGAAATTGCAGATGCACGCATTGGACCATAGTTAATATAGCGCGCTTGACCTGCTTGTTGCTCTGCAGTTGAAGCGTGAACTAAGAAATGTAAGGCTTCTGCATAGTTTGGAGTGCCCTTTATCATAACTAACCATTCTTCTTCGAGGACTTGTCCATCCCAAACAACGACGAAGTCAGCGCCTTCAGATAGAATTGCACCGCCGATACGACCGTTATATGCAAGAGACATTGCTACTTCGCCAGAGCTAACCAATTCAAGTGGTTTAGCACCAGCAGACCAGAACACTACATCATCTTTGATAGTGTCAAGCTTTGCAAATGCACGATCCATTCCTGCTTCAGTACTCATCACGTCATATACGTCTGCGATGGCAACACCATCTGCATATAATGCCATTTCAATTAGAGCGTTACCCCAAGTGTGGATACCACGCTTGCCTGGGAATTTCTCTAAATCGAAGAAGTCAGCAATCGTTGATGGTTGCTCACCCTCGTAAGTAGAACCAAGATGGAAAGGGACGTATGACCAAAAGATTTGAGGAACTACACAATCATTTGGAACGTCAACCATGATGTCATCATCCATTGATGTTCCATCTGCAGCAGGAAGAAACACATCGCGAGGTAGTTCTTCAAATAGACCTTCATCACAACCTACACGAGCTTCGTGTGGAAAAACGTCAACGATATCCCATTGAACATTTCCTGATTCAACCTGTGCACGAATTTCACCAAGGCCGCCGTTATAACTAATCATATTTACATCGGCAGAATTGTATGTGTCAATATACGCTTTTTGTTGTGATGCAGAATAGCCACCACCCCAAGAAACTAATGTGACATCCGCTTGCACGGCACCAGCCAACATTGCTGTTGAAATAGCACCTGCAATCAGAGTTTTTGTTATTACTTTTTTCATTTTTTTCTCCTAAAGTAAAAAATGCCAGAGCTCTATCCATC
>JASLYC010000041.1 GCA_030739975.1 Gammaproteobacteria bacterium | reverse complement strand
GATGTTGCAACTACATCTATGATTACTAGAACTCATTTTGCCCAGATGCTTATAAGTGAGGGTGTTTGTAAAGACATGAAGAGTGTCTTTAGGCGCTATTTAACAGGTAAGAAGCCTGGTGGGGTTAGGGTAGATTGGGCTGAATATACAAAAGTTATTGAGTGGATACATGGGGCCGGAGGTAAGGCTGTAATTGCGCATCCTTTTCGTTATCGTATGACTAATTCGAAAATAAAGCGCATGATGACCTCCCTTAAAGACGCAGGATGTGATGCTGTAGAGGTTGTTACTGGTAATAGTAGCAATGATGAAATTATACTTGCCAATAAATGGGCTAAAGAATTGAACCTTTTAACATCCAGCGGTTCAGATTTTCATGGCTGGCCCAATCAACGTGTACAAGTTGGCAAACTACAACACTTGCCTGAAGTTGAAAATTGCATATTAAAAAAAATAGTAAATGGCTAAGTTGTTAGAGATTCATCCACAAAATCCACACCTAAGAGTAATTAGACAGGTTGTGGAACAGCTTAATTCTGGTGCTGTTATAGTTTATCCGACAGAGTCTGGGTATGCCCTAGGTACTGCATTGGGAAACAAAAATGGTCTTGAAAGGATTCGAAGAATAAGGAGCTTAAGTAAAAAACACCACTTCACATTAATGATGAGAGGTTTATCTCATATAGGTGAATATGCAAAGCTTGATAATACCACTTTTCGACTATTAAAGAAAATACTACCTGGAGCATACACCTTTATACTAGAGGGCACTCGAGATGTGCCCAATCGTTTATTGCAACCAAAAAAGAAAACTATTGGACTTAGGGTTTCGAATCATGGCGTAGTCCAGGCACTATTAAATGAATTGGATGAGCCTATGATGAGTGTGTCTCTTATAATCGATGGGTACGATTTTGTTGATATCGAGGATGTGCAATTAGCATTAGACAAGCAAGTAGACGTTATCATTGATGATGGGTACTGTCCTGTAGAGCCAACAACAGTTATTGATTTCAGTTCTGGAAAAGTCGAAATTGCTCGCTATGGGGCAGGCGATACTTCGCTTATAGTTCAGTAACACTTAAGTATAATTAGACTTTTTATTTAGCAATTAAGTTTCATGAATACTGCCCAGATAAGACAAAAATTTTTAACATATTTTGAGAAGCAAGGTCACACCATTGTACCTAGTGCATCATTAGTTCCGCATAACGACAAAACCTTAATGTTTGTTAATGCCGGCATGGTTCCTTTTAAGGATGTATTTATTGGCGCGGTAAAGAAGCCATATAAAAGAGCTGTATCTAGTCAAAGATGTGTTAGGGCTGGAGGCAAACATAACGACTTGGAGAATGTTGGTTATACAGCCAGACACCACACATTCTTTGAAATGTTAGGGAATTTCAGTTTTGGTGATTACTTTAAGAGCGAAGCTATTCGTTTTGCTTGGGAGTTTCTAACAAAAGAGCTCAAGTTACCAAAAGAAAAGCTCTGGGTTAGCGTATTTGAGGATGACGCTGAGGCTGAAGATATTTGGATAAATGAGATAGGCTTTCCTAAAGATAGGATATCACATTGCGGTGCCAAGGATAACTTTTGGCAAATGGGTGATACTGGTCCATGCGGACCCTGTAGTGAAATTTTTTATGACCACGGTGAACACATACAAGGAGGGCCCCCGGGAACCCCAGAAGAAGATGGGGATCGATTTATTGAGATTTGGAACCTTGTATTTATGCAATTTGAGCGACAAGAAGATGGCACACTTGTGCCACTTAAATCTCCCGGAATAGATACTGGAATGGGTTTAGAGAGGCTAGCTGCGGTTCTGCAACATGTTAATAATAATTACGATATTGATGCCTTTTCTGAGATAACAAGTGAAATAGTAAAACTAACTCCAAAAGATAAAAAAATAACAGTAGAAGACTCTTCTGTAAGGGTTATTGCAGACCATATAAGGTCAACCACTTTTATGGTGGTTGATGGCATAACTCCATCTAACGAGGGCAGAGGTTATGTACTTAGAAGGATTATTAGAAGAGCAATTAGGCATGGACATAAAATCGGAATTAGTGATGTATTTTTTTACAAATTAGTGAAACTATTAGCTATACAAAACAAGCAAGCTTATCCTGAACTATTTAACTCTATGAAGAATGTAGAGAGTATATTTAAAAAGGAAGAAAAAAGGTTCATTCAAACCCTAGACCAAGGCATGAGCATTCTTGAGGAAGCTATATCAAAAATTGATGACAATGTGATTAGTGGAGATATAGCATTTAAGCTCTACGATACCTTCGGTTTTCCACTAGACCTTACTGCCGATGTAGCCAGAGAGAAAGGCTTAACTATAGATTTAGATGGTTTTGATTTGGCTATGGATAAGCAAAAAGAAAGGGCTCGCAATGCCGGAGATTTTGATGCTAAAAAGAATGCCATAATCATAGATAAAGAGACAAATTTCCTTGGCTATGAATCAACATCTAGTCCAGCTAAAATTACTGAGATTATAAAAAACGGCAAACTTGTTGACTCTATTACTACTGGAGATGAAGCGATAATTGTTATGTCAGAAAGTCCTTTTTATGCTGAGTCTGGAGGCCAGGTTGGAGACATCGGAATACTAAAGAATAATGCCTGTGAATTTAATGTATCAGATACCCAAAAACAGGCCTCTGGAGCAATCGAGCATTTCGGCATCATGAATAATGGCGATTTAAAAATTAATGATAGTGTTGATGCTATAGTAGATGACAATAGGCGCAATAATATAATGAAAAATCATTCGGCAACGCATCTATTACATGAAGCACTCCGACAGTCACTTGGCAATAGTATAGAGCAAAAAGGCTCCCTTGTTGATAGTGACAAGTTACGCTTTGATTTTTCTTTCGACGGGGCTCTCACTAATGAATCTATAGGTGATATTGAACTTATTGTTAATCAACAAATCCTGACTAATTCAGAAGTAAAGACGCAGGTGAGCGACATTGAAAGTGCAAAGAAGTCAGGTGCAAGAGCGTTATTTGGAGAAAAGTATGGCGACACAGTCAGAGTCCTTTCTATGGGCAAAGATAACTTTTCAGTTGAGTTATGTGGCGGTACTCATGTGAAGCGATTGGGAGATATTGCTCGTTTCAAAATTATATCCGAAGGCGGCATTGCTGCAGGCATAAGAAGAATTGAAGCGGTAACAGGTATTGAGGCATACAAGTCAGACAAGCGGGCACAAGATTCGCTTGAAAAAATTGCATCAACAATAAAGACTAATGCTGGGCAGGCCCAAGAAAAAGTTCTACAACTAATACACCAACAAAAAGAGCTAGACAAAGAGATTTCTTCACTGAAAAAGCAATTAGCAAGTGGCCAGGGAGATGAGTTATTAACTAAAGTAGAAAAAGTTAATGGAATTAATTTACTCGCTATCGAACTAAAAGATGTTGGCGGCAAAGAATTGCGAGACATTGCAGATAAGCTGAAAGATAAAATAGGTTCAGTAGTTATAGTTTTAGCTGCCGTCAATAATGGCAAAGTGTCATTAATTTCTGGCGTTACCAAGGATTTGACGAGTAAATATCAAGCTGGAAAAATCCTTAATCATGTCGCTATTCAGATTGGTGGTAAGGGCGGTGGAAGGCCAGATATGGCACAAGGCGGAGGCACTAAGCCAGAGAAACTTACCAAGGCATTGAAGTCAGTTAGAGAATTGATATAGTTAGAGCACTCTCAGTGTAGCAATTGCATTCCTGCTAGACCAGCTCCTGGGTAGTATAAGTCAGCTAGGCAAGTGCCCATAAAGTATACTTGATTTGTCATTTTTTACCTTTTTAGTATTGATGCATGTTTAGTGTAGCGCAAGGAGCGTTCCTGCTCCTGAAACATATTATGCATTGTTTCTTGAACATAATTCATATGGACGTGAGTTGCTTCTTTTGCAGCCTCAGCATCTCCAGATAAAACCATATCTCTAATTTTTTCATGTTGTTTATGTATTGGACTATCTTTATCAGCGTGCGGGAGTGATGATAGTGCATGTAGATTTTGTTCAATACTTTTTTGTAAAACTTGGTATAAGCTTCTAGCAATATGCAATAAAGCAATATTGTGTGATGCCTCAGTAATAGCTAAATGGAAATCCGCATCAGCCCGTGCAGCTACTATAGAGTCAAATCCATCTATTTGTACTGTATGCATTCTATCAAAAGCTTGCTGTATATTCTCCTTGTCTG
>JASLYC010000040.1 GCA_030739975.1 Gammaproteobacteria bacterium | reverse complement strand
AAGACTTAAGTTTTTCCCTAAAACAAAAACTCACAAACAACTTAAATCATAACAAAGATTTTGACATTGAAAGCTCTAGTTTTGCCGGCTTAAAATATAAAAATATTACGGCAGGAGTGGCTTCTAGTAATGGATTTAATAATAATAACTCTGAAATTAGATACTCACTTAATTTTTAATTAATATGAATACAAAAATTTACACACTTTCCATAATGCTTTTATGCGCATTTCTGACTTCTTGCAGTCAAATCTCTAATAGCGATATAACTCTGTCTTGTAAATCAAGTGAAATAAATTGCTATAGGTTTAGTTATGACACTATAGATAAGTTTAAATCTTCTGTTTATGAATACTCAAAGGAGTGGGATTTATTAAGTCCTGAGAATGCTTTATCAACAATTTATCTAGATACTGACTTAACTATAGAAAATTCAGGCGATGCTGTTAAGCTAATCGAATCAAACCCTAAGATGATCTTTTCTATTGGCAAATATGTTGAAAGTCATAACAAACCAAGGGAGTGGATCTTTTTATCTGAGCAGGCGTTTATTAGGAGCTGGAACTCTCTTAAAAGGTAGTTAGTTATATTATTTAATCTGTGGCGCGTCCGAGGTGATTCGAACACCCGACATTTGGCTTCGGAGGCCAACACTCTATCCAGCTGAGCTACGGACGCATAATGGAGCTATAAGTTAAAGAAAAGCAACAAATAATCTTTCAAAGCCAATAGGCGGATATAAAAATACTGATTCGTTAGAATGGTTTGTTAGATATTATTTATTAATTGGAGTTGCTAGAATTAGTTAGAACAGAAGACTTCCTGCATGTGTGATACAAGTTTCAAAATTTCCCTATCCTTAACTTTACATAAAATTTTATTCCCATCACGCCGCGATTCGACAATTTCTTTAGTCCTTAAAATGTCAATGTGCTGAGATATGTTTGATTGCGATGAGCCTACCTGCTCTACAATCTCAAGAACTGGAAGTTCTTCATTTTGAAGTGCGCAAAGAATTTTCAAGCGTAGTGGATGGGCCATAGCCTTTAATGCATTGGTAGCCCTTATTATATCTTCTTCTTTTTCAGATAAATTTATTAAACTCATTTTTATCCCCTTTATTTAATATATTTAAACCCAGCTAAGCATTCAATAAAACCCAAACCTTATTATCAATTTTTTCTACATTATGTAAATCAAAAAACAAGTAAAATCTATTTACTTGTTTGCATAATCATGTACACATTATAGATTAATTTTATTATTAAGTAATTATATTATGACATTCTTCAACATTTCAAAATATTTTAAGTTTTTTATTTTCTTCTTGTTTGCTGCTACAAATACTGCAATATATGCCCAAACTGATGCTGAAGAAGCAAAACTAAAAGAATTCTTTTCTATATACAACTACATACAACAACTCTATGTCGATGAAGTAGAAGGCGATAATCTTTTTGGTGACGCTATAAAGGGAATGGTCAATGGGCTAGACCCGCACTCAAACTATCTAGAACCAAGCGAGCAGAAAGACCTTGTTGAAAACGCGACAGGAAAGTTTGGTGGCCTCGGCATAGTAATAACAAAAAAGGATGATGCAATTCAAGTTATATCTCCTATAGATGATACTCCAGCTTATCGTGCTGGAATTCAGGCTGGAGATCTAATTGTAAAGATTGGTAATAGCCTTGTAAGTGATATGACACTTGAAGAAGGTGTCGAACTTATGCGTGGAATGCCGGAAACTTCTGTAGAGCTTACCATTGTAAGAGAGAATACCGAGCCATTTGTAATTAATATAAATAGAGAAATAATTACTATAATTACAGTTAAGGGCTTTTTAATTGAGAAAGATATTGGCTATATTAGAATTTCTGCCTTCCAAGAGCCTACCGGTGAACTCCTCAAATCAACTATAGAAGACCTAAACACTAAAAATGGCGAACACCTCAAGTCTCTAATAATTGATCTAAGAAACAACCCTGGAGGCACTCTGAATGGGGCTGTAGATGTATCTAATCTGTTTATAGATAAAGAAGGCCTTGTGGTTTACACAAAGGGGCGTATACCAAGCTCTAATACTGAGTTTGAAACCGAACCAGGAGACATTATGCATAATCGACCTATAGTTGTGCTTATAAATGAAGGTTCTGCCTCCGCTTCAGAGATAGTAGCAGGAGCTTTACAGGATCATTCAAGAGCAATAATTATGGGTAACACGTCTTTCGGCAAGGGTTCAGTACAAACTGTAATAGAGCTTCGCGATGGTTTTGGTCTAAAACTTACAACTGCACGCTATTACACCCCTTCTGGCAGGTCAATACAAGCTAAAGGTATCGAGCCAGATATCTTCTTAAAGAACATTAACCTGGAAAATGAAGACGAACAGACTATAGCTAACACGAAAGAGAAGGATCTGGATGGACATCTAGAAGTTGAAGACCCTTCCAAACTTAGCCCTGATGAGATACTACAATCACAAGAAAATATAAAGGAAGAAAATGACAATATTGTGATTGCTCGACTTAAGAAAGATTATTTTATTCATGAGGCATCCAACCTTTTGAAAGCTCTCACAATCTTGAACCAGTAATGTCCACTGTACTTTCTATTGCAAACCAAAAAGGAGGAGTAGGCAAAACCACAACAGCTGTTAACCTTAGTGCATCACTAACGTCAATAAATAAAAGAGTTCTGTTAATTGATATGGACCCTCAAGGTAATGCAACTATGGGTTGTGGGATAGATAAATATAGTCTAACCAATTCAATATGTGAAGTCCTCCTAGATGAGTCCAATGTTAATGAATCAATCACTCAATCAGAGGGAGTAGGTATCGACCTAATACCTTCAAATACAGACCTTGTAGCTGCCGAGGTTGCATTATTAAAGAGCACTAGATCAGAATTTAAACTAAAAGATTCAATAGCTAGCATTCGTCAAAACTATGAATACATAATTATTGACTGCCCACCTTCACTTAACATGCTTACTATAAACGCATTTACAGCGTCTAACGGGATAATTATTCCTATGCAATGTGAATACTATGCCCTTGAGGGTTTAAGTGCACTCATACAGACTATAGAAAAAATCAAGGAAACAACAAATCCAGATCTTGAAATTACTGGACTTGTTAGGACAATGTATGACACCCGTAACAACCTGTCACATGAAGTGTCATCTCAATTGTTGCAACATTTTTCGAATAAAGTATTTAATACCATCATCCCTAGAAATGTAAAATTAGCAGAAGCACCCAGCTTCGGTCAAGCTGTAATTAATTACGCTAGAACATCTAAAGGCTCTATTTCATATACCTCATTGGCTAGTGAGGTGCTTAGTAAAACCCAATAACATAGATTTAATATGGCAAAAAATTCTAAACTCGGACGTGGACTGGATATATTATTAGGTCAAACCCCATCATCAGATAACATAACTGATGAGTTCAAGGGCTTAACATCTATGAATGTAAAGTCTCTGAAAAGAGGTAAATTTCAGCCCAGAGATGATATCGACAATGAGACCTTAAAAGAGCTAGCTAGCTCCATTACATCTCAAGGAGTAATTCAGCCATTAGTGGTTAGAAATATATCAAATAAAAAATATGAAATCATTGCAGGAGAAAGGCGTTGGAGAGCTGCTAAGATTGCTAAACTTAAAGAAGTACCAGTTATAGTTCGTGATATTGATGACAAGGCAGCCTTAGCTATTAGTCTAATTGAAAACATTCAACGCGAATCACTTACGGCCATAGAAGAGGCAAAAGCTCTCTCTAAATTAATAGAGGACTTCAAGATGACCCATGAAGATGTGTCTCACGTTGTTGGTCGTTCAAGGTCAAGTGTAAGCAACTTGATACGTCTACTACATCTTACTGAGCCAGTTAAAAAATTGCTTGGCAAGGGTGAGATAGAAATGGGTCATGCACGTGCCCTACTACCACTTAAAGACAGTATGCAAATGGATGTTGCTTTAAAGGTAATTAATAGGGCGCTTTCTGTCCGTCAAACTGAAGATCTAGTAAAAAGAGAGCTCAACCCTAAAACCAAGAAGATAGACAAAATTGATCCTAAAATAAATAAAATAATGGGTTCTTTATCTAAAAAACTAAACTCTAAGACTGAGATTAAAGAAAGAAACAATAAGGGCAAAATCATTATTCACTTCAATAACTCTAAGGAGCTCAATAACATCTTGAATCATATAAATTAGAAACTAATCAATGCCTCCAATTCTGTCAAGTTTTAGTGACTTGTCCCAATGCATCCAAACACCTACAGCCCTACCAATTACATACTCCTGAGGAACAAACCCCCAAAAACGACTATCACTACTTCTAGAACGATTATCTCCCATAACAAAGTAATGACCATCAGGAACTTTAATTGTAGGGATACCTCTAGATGATCTATTTGGATCTAGCAATATATCGTGCTGATTTACACTTAATAGCTCTCGCTGATGTTTAAATCCAGTCATGTTAATGCCAGAATCAAAACCAAGATAGTTTCCAATCTCTTCATAAAGTATTTTTTCGCCGTTAATAACAAGACGATCTTTGGAGTAAGATATTTCATCTCCAGGCAAACCTACCAAACGTTTTATAAAGTCTGCACCATTGTATTCAGGGTTGTTTTCATAGTTTGGATAACGAAAAACTATAATATCCCCAACCTCTGGTTCTCCAGTTTCGATTAACTTAGTATTGAAAATAGGCAGATTTATGCCGTAATTAAATTTATTAACCAGAACAAAGTCACCAGTCAATAGTGTTGGCATCATAGAGTTTGAAGGTATTCTAAATGGCTCAAAAATAAAGCTCCTAAAAACAAAAACAAGCAGCAGCACCGGGAAAAACTCAGCAGACCACTGAACTATCTTTGGCCTACTAGCGTACTTCTCATTCCTATTGAATTTCAAAAAACACAAAAAATATAGAATTTTCCCAACCAGTGTTCCCTCTTTAGCGCCACTTTCACTAGAGTCAGAGTCATAAAAAAATAAACGATCAATAACAACAATAACAAAAGCCAGCATTAAAAATAACGCTAAATAGGCTACAACATCCATCGCAAAGAATGGCTGCGCTTGTTCAATAGTCATAGTAAATATAGGTGTAATATAAAAATAGTATTATATAATAAAAATCTTTTTATGTTTTTCACATTGGAGGAAATATCAATGGCATTAGCTGATCTTGAAAGGGATGAACATGGATACCTAATTGACCTAAATTCTTGGGATGAAAATATTGCCGCTGAGCTTGCCAAAGAAGAAGGAATTTCACTAAATGATGAGAGTTTCAGACTTATATATTTCTTACGTGACGAATACACTAATAACAATGCCAATCAGCCAAATGAACGTAATATGGTTAAAGCTTTGAAAAATGATTGGCCTGAAAAACTAACAACTAAAGCGCTATACTCGTTGTTCCCAATGGGTCCAGCTAAGCAGGCCGGTAAAATTGCAGGGCTACCTGAAACTAAACGTAAGGGTGGATATTAAAACAACCAAAAATTAACAAAAAAGCGCCTGAAGGCGCTTTTTTAATTGGCGACCATCTGTATTACACTTCCTGTAAATCCATGCCGATATAGTTAGCCAGCTCAACAAAGTTGGGGAAAGACGTTTTAACATTGTCTACACCTTCAATTTCAATATCAAATTTAGACCTGATTGATGCGACAGCAAACGACATTGATATTCTATGGTCATGGTGTGATTTAATAGCGCCAGAAGGTTTAAGGTACTCCCCTCCAAATATCTTTATTCCATCATCTAGCACTTTACATTCGATTCCAAGCGTTTTAAGTCCATCTGCCATAACTTGTATACGGTCAGATTCCTTCACCCTTAATTCTTTTGCGCCGCTTAGGGTTGTCTCTCCTTTAGCGCAACTGGCAGCAATAAATATTGCAGGAAACTCATCTATTGCAAGAGGAACTAATTCCTCAGGTATGTTGATACCGATCAACTCTGCCGACTGAATACGAAAATCGGCTAATAATTCTCCGCCTATCTCGCGATGGTTTGACAGCTCAATGTTCGCACCCATTAATCTTAATATATCAATAACACCTGTCCTAGTTGGGTTTACATTTACTGAATTTAAGGTGATATCTGCGTTCTTTGATATACTAGCGGCAACCATAAAAAATGCAGCAGAAGATATATCTCCAGGAACTTCGATGTTGTTAGCTTTCAATTCTCCATGCCCACTAAGGCACATTTTATTTTCCTTGGTGTTAACCTTATAACCGAACCCTCTCAGCATATTTTCAGTGTGATTTCTAGTTGGTGCTGGTTCAGACACGCAAGTGTTACCTTCAGCATAAATACCTGCCAATAAAAGACATGACTTTACTTGTGCAGATGCAATAGGCATGTCATAGCTTATGCCTTTTAGTTGTTGGTTGCCTGAAATTTTAAGTGGAGGTTTGCTGTCATTGCTTGTTATCGTTGCACCCATTTCTGTCAGAGGCTTGATTATCCTGTCCATAGGTCTACCTGAAAGAGATTCATCACCTCTAAGTTCTGAATCAAAACTCTGTGCGGCGAGTATCCCAGACATTAGCCTCATAGATGTGCCTGAATTACCAACATATAAAGGCTTGGCAGGCTTTTTTAAGCCGTCTACACCGACACCATTGATAATTATTTTGCCGTTATTTCTTTTAATATCAACGCCCATCGACCTAAACGCCTCAATAGTAGAGGTCACATCATCACCCTCCAAAAGCCCAGAAACTTCAGTTACTCCTCTAGCTATAGAACCCAGCATTATAGAGCGATGGGAGATAGACTTGTCTCCAGGAACTTTTACATTGCCCGACAATGAGTTTGCTGGTTTAGCAATAAAATTAGTCATAAATGGTTGTTGTTATTTTTTGTTAAGCCAGTTATCTCTAGCTGACTTTGCTTCCATAAATAATTCTTCAAGCCCATCAGAATTTTGTTGATTAATAAGCTCAGAAAGCTTACTTAGGCTTTGCTGATAATTTTCAATATGTTTGGTTATCTCTTTCGCATTATTTAAACAAATATCACGCCACATAACGCTGTCGCCTGAGGCAATTCTTGAAAAGTCCTTAAATCCACCCGCTGCGTAGTCTATAGCCTTAGGATTGGTGGAGATTAAGTAGTCCATCAAACTAAATGCCAGCATATGTGGTAGGTGTGAAGTCATCGCCAACAAGTCATCGTGATTAGTTGCATTCATCGTTTCCACAATTGCTCCCAAAGATTCCCAAAAATTTGTTACTATTTTTATCGCCTCTGGTTCAGAATTCTCTAGAGGGGTTAATATCACGCGCTTATTAATAAACAAATCCGGATCGCTATAATCAACTCCACTATTCTCTTTCCCTGCTATAGGGTGAGCAGGAATAAAGTTTGTTGGAACTTCACCAAACACTGATTTAGCGCTATCTATAATGCTAGTCTTTGTGCTTCCAACATCTGTAATTATTGTTGATTTAGAGATGTGCGGTCTTATCAATCTAAATACCTCTTCTATACTGTCTACCGGGGTTGCAATAACAACCATTTCTGCACCATCTATAGCTTTACCAATGTCCAGAGAAAATTCATCAATAGCACCCAATTCTTTAGCTTTGGCAAGACTTTCTTTGCCTTTTCCATAGCCAAACACTTGTTCAACTTGATTTGCTTTTTTTAAGCCCCTCATAAAAGAGCCACCAATCAAACCCACACCAATAATACAAATCTTTTTCATTATTTCAAATCCAAAACTAACTTAAGTGCCTCAAGAAAATCTTCATTCTCTTGTCTAGTACCAACTGTAACTCTTAGGTACCCTTCAATCTCTATTGGTCTAACAATAAAACCTTTTGTTAATAGTTTCTCATAAACAAAATTAGGGTCATCCACCTCCAAAGAAATAAAATTAGCGGAGGAAGGAATATACCTCAATCCAAGCCTATTAAAGCCATTAGAAAGCTGCGCTAGTCCTTCATAATTAGACTTAATAGAGCTAGCTAAAAAATCCTGGTCTGCTAGAGCTGCAGTGGCAGCGTTCTGTGCAATATGACTTACATTGAAGGGTTGCCTTAACCTATTAATATATTCAGCAATCTCAACACTTGACAAGGAATAACCAACCCTTAGCCCTGCCAACCCATAGGCCTTAGAAAAGGTACGAGTAATAATAAGATTATTAAACTTAGATAGCCAATCCAAAGCATTGTCATCAGCATCAAGATATTCAAAATATGCCTGATCAAGTACCACTATGACTGAACTTGGAATCTTTGAGAGAAATTCAAACAACTCTTCGTCTTTCAAAATGGTTCCTGTTGGGTTATTTGGGTTAGCTATAAATATTAACTTGGTTCTATTGTTAATAGAACTGAGCATGGCATTTAAGTCATGACCAAACTTATTTGCTGGTGTGACAACTGATTTAGCGCCAATAGCTTTTGCAACCATTGAATAAACCACAAAAGAGTATTGCGAATATATAACCTCATCATCTGAAGAGCAAAGGTACATTCTGGCGATCAACTCTAATAGTTCATTTGATCCATTTCCCAGTGTGATTGATTGTGGCTCCACCGACAAATGATTTGCAATAGATCGTTTTAATTCAAATCCATTACCATCAGGATAGCGCCCTATCTCATCAATAGAATTAGTTATTGCATTTCTCACCTTTGGACTTACAACCGAGGGGTTTTCATTGCTAGCAAGCTTTACAACCTTTTCTAGTCCAAGCTCTCTTTGTAGCTCACTTATAGGCTTACCACCTTGATAAGGCTTAAGGGAGAGAATGCTCTCGCAAACACTCATAGCACTGCAACAGGATAAGAGCCCAAAATATGAACTTTTATAACTCTTTCACTAACCTCTGCTAATGCCTCCTTTACCTTGTTTTCGTTCTTATGCCCATCAATATCAATTAAAAATAGGTACTCCCATTTGACACCAGGTATAGGGTGTCTAGCTAATTGCAGCATATTGACTTCATGCCTCTTGAATGGCTCAAGAACATCTACTAGAGCACCAGATTCGTGCTTAGTTACTACTAATAGTGAAGTTTTATCGTTACCAGATTCTGGAGCATCGTCTTTTGCCAAAACTAAAAAACGAGTAACGTTTCCGGTCTTATCTTCAATATTTTTTGCTACCCTTTCTAAATCATATAAACTCAATGCAGCCTCTGATGCGATCGCTGCTGCATTTTTTTCATCCATAACTATTCTTGCAGCTAGTGCGTTAGAAGCTACAGCTTTTAATAAAACATTAGGGTAGTGATTTGAAAGCCACCTTTGGCACTGATCAAGGGCCTGCTGGTGAGCGTATATTGTTTTTATTTCTTGCGACTGGTCAGCCATCATTAGCTGGTGTTTGATGGAAATTTCAACCTCACCACAAATCTTTAGACGCTGCGAATAAAGCATATCTACTGTACCGCCAATTACGCCGTTAGATGAATTTTCGATTGGTACAACGCCGTAATCAGCGTTGCCCTTTTCTACCTGAGAAAAAATTTCGTCAATGCTTCCGCAGTCAAGGGTTGAGACTGCATGACCAAAATGCTTTAATGCAGCTTCCTGTGTGAATGTACCCTCTGGCCCCAAATATGCAATACTAAGTGGCTGCTCTAACGCAAGACAGGCAGACATAATCTCACGAAATATATGAGCAACATCTTTGCCTTTTAAGGGGTTGTCATTTCTTTTTATTATTTCTCTTAGAATTTTTGCTTCACGCTCAGGGCGATAAAACGCACCGCGCCCTTCTGAAGCCTTTTTAACTTCGGCAACTTCTGCAGCCAAGGTAGCTCGATCACCTATCAGTGACTGTATCTCTTGGTCAAGCTTATCTATCTCTTCTCTAAGTTTGTTTAAAGTTTTTTTAGCCATACTGTTTTTCAAAATCCGACATAAATTCAATCAGCGCCTTTACCCCTTCTAAGGGCATAGCATTATATATACTGGCCCTCATACCTCCAACAGATTTGTGACCCTTTAACGCCAATAAGTTAGCATTATAAGACTTTTCTAAGAACAATTTATCAAGACTGCCATCGGCCAACACAAAAGGTACATTCATCCATGAACGATACCTCGGATTAATCGGATTAGAATAAAAATCTGAATCGTCAATCTTTGTGTATAGTTGTTGTGACTTTTCTTTATTAACCTTAGCCATATTTGTTAACCCTCCAGAGTCCTTTATCCACTGAAAAACTAGTCCAGCGGCATACCACGGAAAAGTGGATGGAGTGTTATACATTGAATTATTGTTAGCCTGAGTTGAATAATCAAAAAGCACTGGCTGCTTTTTAATAACTCTACCTATAAGGTCATCCCTTATTATTACAACAGTTAAACCAGAGGGGCCAATATTTTTTTGTGCTCCTGCATAAATAACTCCATACTTAGACACATCACATGGTCTTGACAAGATAGTCGATGACATATCAGCAGCAACAGGCATATCAACTTCTGGTACATAGTCAAATTCAAGCCCTGCTATTGTCTCATTTGGTGTGTAATGAAGGTACGCACCATTATCATCTATACTCCAATCATCAAAATCTGCTATATCGGTATAACCATTACTATGGCTATCTGTACATATATGTACATCGCAATATCTATCAGCTTCAGCAATAGCTTTTACTGACCATTGCCCGGTATTAACATAGTTTGCAATTGATTTTCCTCTTAATAAGTTAATTGGTAGCATTGAGAATTGCGAAGACGCACCTCCCTGCATAAAAAGCACCTTATAGTTGTTAGGAATGTCCATTAGATCTCGCAAATCTTGCTCCATCCTTTGGGACATCTCCATGAAATCCAAACCACGATGGGAAATCTCCATTACTGACGCCATTGAATTGCCGTATTCTAATAATTCAGACTGCATTTTAGTCATTACATCTGCAGGAAGCATTGCAGGCCCTGCACTGAAATTGTAAGCTTTATTCATTTATATTTATCTGTGTTTGGATTTACTGATGGTTGCATTATATATGTTAACAAAAATAATTTTACCTGAAACAGCTATATATAGAGCCATTTAATGAGCCTATTGCTTGCTTCTATGCAATAAAACTCAATAAGTTATTTCACGTATTTATTGATTTTAATTAATTACATAATTATTCTTTTTCTCAAAAAAAAGAACTATAATTAGCCGAAGTTTTAGGTCACTGGAAATTGGTTAAATTCCAATACTGCCCTCGCAACGGTATTTCTTTATTTAGATAAGTCCGACACATACTTGAAACAACTATATTGACAGCTACGATGGGTGGCGAGTTGAGACAATATTTTCAAATGTCAAACTCAACGCTCACGTTAAACAAACTAACGGGGTATTCATGAATATTAAACAAATTTCATTAGTTACAGCGGTTCTAGCGCTTATCTTATCTAGAACAACAAATGCTGTACTTGGACCAATCCCAATATATCTAAATACTGAATACAGAACGGATACTCCAGTTATTGGCTCTATCTCATCAACACTTATCTTTGATGAAGAAGATATTGCAACTACTGGCGCCAACACTTTCTTAGATTTTTTAAGTACTGTTCCAAGTGTTGTACTGTTTAATGCACAAGGCAACGTTCCAGCTATATATATGCGTGGTAGTGACTCACATCATACTTTGGTTTTAGTGGATGGTGTCAGAATGAATCCAGCAAATTCTGGTAAGGGTGCAATCGAATATGGGTTAACAAGTATCTCACTGAATGACATTGAAAAGATTGAGATTGTAAAAGGCTCTGGCTCTGTTTTATATGGCTCATCTGCTATTGCAGGTGTAATTGCTATTACTACCAAGAAAGGAGCAGATGGAAAGCGTACAAAAGTTAGCACGAAATTTGGTTCTCATAATTCTAAAACTTACGCACTATCAACAAGTAATGGCGATAAAGATGGCTATGTAAGGTTTACCTATAACAAATATACAACAGATGGTATCAACACAAGAACTGATGATACAACTGGTGAGAAAGATGGCATTAGTAATAGCACCACACAAATAAAAGCCGGAAATGAAAGATTTGATGTTAGTTACTTAGAGTCTAGAAACAAAACTGAATATGATAATGCTGGGGCTCCAGACCAATTAGGAGACAGAAAATTCAATAAAATAGCTATTAATGTAAACAATAAATTTAGCGACACTTGGAAAGCTAAATTATCTATTGCTCAAACTAAAAACAATAGAAATACTGGTGCAGGAGCATCCACTATTGGTGACAGACATAAGAGCAACACTATATCCATTCTTAATGATATTAAAATCGATAATGCATTGCTTAATATTGGCTTTTCACATATTGAGGATAAAAATGCTACAAAAAATCAAAAACTAACAAGTGAAAATTTATTTGTAAACTGGCAAAAAAATATTAACAACATTGATATTAATGCAGGTGCTCGTTATATTAATCACAGTAAATTTGGTAACGAGACAGTTTACAACTTAGGCGCAGCTAAATACCTTAATAATGGCATTAAATTAACAGGCAGCTACGCAACAGCTTTTAACGCCCCATCATTGCCATACTTACTTGATTATTGGGGTGGTGAGAATCCAAATTTAAAGCCAGAAACCTCCACAAGTACTGAAATAGGAATAGAGAAAAACTATGATTGGGGTTTGTCAGCTATTACATTATTTAAAACAAAGACAAGAAATGCGATAGGTGGTTGGCCATTGGTCAATCAGGATACTTATTTAGCTAAAGGAGTTGACATTTCCACCAACGCCAATATTGCCGGATATGGCATTAATTTTGGACACACATATGCCAAAAGTAGGGCTAATAATGCTTCTACACAAGCCGTAAAAAGACCAAAAAATATCACAAACATAGAGTTTAGCAAGCAATATGGCAAATTTAATTCAAAAGCACAAGTAATTAATAAATCTTCGAGTTTAATTTCTAATGGAGAAGAAGTAAATGGCTATACTTTGCTCAATATGTCAACAGGTTTCAATATTAACGATAATGCTAAAATGTCATTGAGCATCAAAAATGCCACTGATAAAGACTATAAAATTTCTGGTGGCGCTGGTTACAGATACATCCAACCAGGAAGAACTTTCACAGTCGGATTGGACTATAGCTTTTAGGTTAAAAAGATTATGACCAAAATGAATTATAAAAAGCGCATGCAACTTAAGAAGGAGCATATAGACTCTAGAATTGAAGCTGCAAACATTGAAAAAGGCGTAATAGTTCTTATGACTGGTAACGGCAAAGGTAAATCTTCATCCGCTATTGGAATGGTATCTAGGGCTCTTGGGTACGGTATGAAAATTGGCATAGCAAAATTCTTAAAAGGTGAGCAGGAGACAGGAGAAGACCTATTCTTTAAAGAACAAAAAAATGTACAGACTGTGTTTATGGAAACTGGCTTCACTTGGGAATCTCAAGATAAGGATCTTGATAAAATTAAAGCTTTGGAGGCTTGGAAATTGACTGAAGAGTTTTTGTCTGACCCAACAATTGACTTAGTTATTCTTGATGAATTAACTTACATGATAAATTATAAATATCTTGATGAAGAGGAAATAATAAAACGCCTAAAAAGCAGACCCAAAAAACAGCATGTTGTTATAACTGGAAGAGCTGCATGTAAGGGCTTAGTAGATATTGCTGACACTGTCAGCGAAGTGAAAGAAATTAAGCATGCATTTAGAAGCAATATCAAAGCCCAGAGGGGTATAGACTTTTAATAATAGTTGCCATTCTAATATAGCAATAAGGTCTAATAATATAGTTAATTACTTACTCTGCAAATCTGCCATTGACCTCGTCATCTTTACCTGGATAGTGCTCATCAGAGTATGACTCTATAGAGTTATCTGCAACATCGGCAACAAAATCTAACACTGTAGCATTAATACAATATCTTGGCTTTCCATCTGGACCGTCATTAAAAACATGCCCAAGATGAATATCTGAAACAACCGAACGTATCTCTGTACGCTGCATTCCAAAACTATAGTCAGCCTTCTCATATACCTCATTATCTATCGGCTTTGTGAAAGACAACCAGCCGGATTTAGAGTCAAACCTATCATTAGTGTCAAATAAAGCTCTACCAGAAAGCTTATCTACAAAAACTCCATCAGGGGTGTTCTTAAAGATTTCATACTGTTCACAGAATCTAGCATCGGTAGATTCATTGAAAGCTACATCGAAAGATTCTGAACTTTTGCCCAATTTAAATTCACCTAATGCACGATAAAATTCATCAGGGGCCATGTAGCCTTGTTTTGACCAAATCTCAACACCATCCCTAATAAAAAAAATGGTTGGAGTTGCAAATGTTGGACTCTTGAGCTCAAAACCAACTAATTTTGATGCAGGAGAACCTCTCAAAGGCACGCTACCTTGGTAATTTGAAATAACATTTTTTTCAAATAGTAAGCAATATGGACAAGTATTTATATCTTCAGCCTCAATCACAATAATTTCCATCCCTACAAGTGGTTTAATGGCTTTTGCTTTAGAGCTTTTTATGTCAACAAATTTAACCCCAGTTGAATGGTTTGGGCAGTATCCATTAGGATTCTTGGATAAGTAATCTTGGTGATAATATTCAGCAGGCCAGAACTTTTTAAGTGGTTTTATTTCTGTAGTAATATTGCCATAACCTTTAGCAGTTAAGAGTGGCTGGAATTGTTCTTTGGTATTTAATGCAATAGATTTTTGATCATCGTTTGTCCAATATATTGCTGATCTATAGTTATCGCCAATATCATTTCCCTGTCCATTTAACTGTGTAGGGTCGTGAATCTCCCAAAAGTTTTTTATCAAAAAGTCTGTAGAAATCACTGAAGAGTCGTACGTAACCTTTACTGCTTCTGTGTGATTTATCTCGTCCTGCTTTTTAAATTTACTTTTTTTTAATACTTCGTAGTAACCCGGGTTATCGTAACTACCGCCAGAATAGCCTGATACCACATCTAACACACCGTCAAATTGCTCAAAGTTCTTTTCAACTCCCCAAAAACAACCCGCAGCAAATACAATTTCTAGCAACATAAACTTATTAGTAAATTACTTTATATTTAAACTCTACACTTTAACCAATGAAATAGTTTTGTTTTTTGTATGTGAATATACTTATTAGTTAATAATTTAAGTGTTTTCAGCCATATATTGTAGGGCTTGGTATAGATACTCAACTGGCACTAATTTTAGCCCCTTTATGGGCTTTTTAGGAGAGTTAGCCTTTGGTATTATTGCTACCTTAAAGCCATGCTTTTGTGCCTCTGATAAGCGCTCAATGGCATTATATACTGGCCTAACTTCACCGGTTAGCCCAACCTCACCAAATGCAATCCAATCTGAGGGTATTACTTTATCTCGTAAGCTTGACATTATTGACAACATGACCACTAAATCGGATGCCGTTTCGTTTACCTTAATACCTCCAACCACATTAACAAACACATCCTGATCGTGCGTTGTAATTCCGCCATGCTTATGGAGAACCGCTAACTGAAGTGCTAGTCGGTTTTGCTCCAAACCAACGCATACCCGTCTAGGATTTCCACTAGACTGATCAACTAGAGCTTGTAGCTCAATGAGTAAAGGTCTACTGGCCTCTCTGGTAACCATTACCATTGATCCTGGCGATGGCTTAGATTGATTTGACAAGAAAATGGCTGATGGATTTTCGACCTGCTGAAGGCCGGCCTCGCTCATTGCAAAAACGCTAATCTCATTAACTGCACCGAAACGATTTTTGACCGCACGAATTATTCTATATCTACCCCCAGCATCACCCTCAAAATATAATACCGCATCAACCATATGTTCAAGTATTCTCGGGCCAGCAAGCGCCCCACCCTTGGTAACATGGCCAATCATTAATACCACTGTGTTTGTTTGTTTAGCGAACTGGGTAAGTTGTGCAGCACAGTCTCTCACTTGTGTTACAGAACCTGGCGCTGAACTTGAAGTATCTGTAACCATTGTTTGGATTGAATCAATAACTATTACCTTGGGCTGTAACTCCTTAGAAATCTTAATTATTTTTTCTAAATATGTTTCACTTAGTAGCAATATGTCTTCGCTTATTCCTAGCCTTATTGCCCTATCACTAATCTGATTAGCCGACTCCTCTCCACTAACATAAAAAGTGTCGCTATCCTTATTTATCGCTGCTATAGCTTGTAAAATTAATGTTGACTTACCAATACCTGGGTCGCCCCCAATTAACACTACAGAGCCTTCAACCAAGCCCCCTCCCAAAGTGCGATCAAGCTCACTAAGACCTGTACTTAGTCTTAATCTATTTTCCGATTTAATGCTGGAAAGGTTATGTACTTTTGATGGTGGCAGATCTTGAAGAGTTGCTGGCTTTGACGATATAGATTGAGATATAACAACCTCTTCCAATGTATTCCAAGCTTTACAATCTAGACACTGCCCTGCCCACTGGTGATGTGATGAGCCACACTCTCTACAAACAAATTCAATCTTAGCTTTAGCCATTATTTGGGTGTGTTATTTTTTCATAAGCTTTTCAATTTCACTTTTGAATTCCTCAATGTCTTGGAAATGTCTATACACTGAAGCAAAACGAATATATGCCACCTCATCCAAAGACTTTAGTTCTTCCATAACCCACTCTCCAACTATTGAAGACGAAACTTCACGTTCCGATTGGGTCATGAGTTTGTGTTCAATTTTGCTAATAGAGCTTTCTATGGATGAGGTTGCTACCGGTCTCTTTTCAAGAGCCTTAAGCAAACCAGAACGAAGTTTATTTTCATCGAAAGACTCTCTTGAGCCGTCACTCTTAATTAGTCTTGGGAAATTTAAATCTACACTCTCAAGGGTAGAATAGCGCTCATTACAAGAAGTACATTCTCGTCTTCGTCGTACCTGAGAACCTTCACCAATTAATCTAGTATCAAGTACTTTTGTATCGTCAGATTGACAAAATGGACAGCGCATTATCCTCCAAAATTAGATTATATTATAAATACAAACCTATTTATAGACCGGATATTTGTTACACAATTTAGCTACTTTTGATTTAACCTCGTCTATTACAGATTGATCACCGAGATTGTCACAAATATCACAAATCCAATTAGTAAGATCACGGCACTCACTATCATTAAAGCCACGGGTAGTAACTGCTGGAGTTCCAACACGTATACCACTAGTAACAAATGGCGATTGAGGGTCATTAGGTACAGCATTCATATTAACAGTTATGTGTGCACTCCCAAGAGCAGCATCTACCTCTTTACCTGTCAGGCCTTGCTCAATAAAACTAACCAGGAATAGATGATCATCAGTGCCACCAGAAACTACATCATATCCTCTATCAATAAATGTATCTGCCATAGCTTGTGCATTGACTTTCACTTGTCTTTGGTAATTCTTATAATCTTCACTCATTGCCTCTTTAAAAGATACGGCCTTAGCAGCAATAATATGCATCAAAGGGCCGCCCTGAATACCTGGGAATATAGCTGAATTTAATTTCTTCTCAATCTCCTCATTTGATCTAGCCAGAATCAATCCTCCACGAGGACCTCTTAATGTTTTGTGTGTTGTTGTAGTTACTACATCCGCAACCTCTATTGGAGATGGATATTCACCTACAGCAATTAGTCCAGCTACATGTGCCATATCTACCATAAGGTAGGCCCCAACTGAGTCTGCTATATCTCTAAAACGTTGCCAATCAATAACTCTAGAGTAAGCTGAAAAACCGGCAATTATCATTTTTGGTTTGTGCTCTTTTGCAAGGCTTGCGACTTGCTCATAGTCTATCTCTCCAGTTTCAGGGTTCAGTCCATATTGAACGGCATTAAAGTTTTTTCCTGAAAACGAAGGTGCAGCACCATGAGTTAAATGCCCGCCATGCGCTAAACTCATTCCTAATACCGTATCGCCAGGAATAAGTAGCGCCTGAAAAACTGCTGCATTAGCCTGAGAACCAGAGTGTGGCTGTACATTTGCATAGTCTGCACCAAACAATTTTTTGGCCCTATCTATAGCAAGCTGCTCAACGACATCAACATGTTCACAGCCTCCATAGTATCTCTTCCTAGGGTAACCTTCGGCATATTTATTGGTCAATTGAGAACCTTGAGCTTCCATTACTGCCACTGATGTATAGTTCTCACTAGCAATAAGCTCTATATGAGCTTCCTGTCTAGCCTCCTCAGCGCTAATTGCTTGGGCAATTTCAGCGTCAATCACCGATATAGTTTGCGATTTATCAAACATACTTCTCCTTTTGATGTTATTCTTGACAAAAAAGAACTTATTTTATCTTACAAATAACAAAAAATAACAACAATTATGACGCAAGTTTTAGTCCCTTTAGCTAATGGTTTTGAGGAAGTTGAAGCTATAAGCATTATTGATATTTGTCGTCGTGGTGGTATAGATGTAATTACCGCTGGATTAGAAAACAAAACAGCTATTGGGGCTCACAATATAGCTATCGTGACTGAGTGCTTGATTGACGATGTTGATGTTGATGGTTTAGATATGGTTGTACTCCCTGGTGGTTGGGGTGGTACAGAGATACTTGCAGAAAACCAAACGATACTCTCTATACTTAAAGAAATACAAAACAGCGATAAACATATAGGTGCAATTTGTGCTGCCCCTTATGCGCTGAATAAAGCTGGAGTGTTGGGAGACAAGTTTACCTGTTACCCGTCAATTGAAAACAAGATAGATAGCACTGGATATATTAGCAATCAGGCGGTTGTCAAAGACAGTAAAGTCATAACTTCACAAGGAGTTGGAACTGCCCTGTGTTTTGCTCTGGAAATTGTAAGAACCCTGAAAGGTGAAAAAATTTATCGCCAATTAAAGCTAGATATTTTGGCTAAATGTTGAGAGAAATCGGACCATAAAGAGTCGCCTATCATTGCCTTTTTATGGGCTATCTATCAATTTTAAATTGACTAATTCTCTCAACAAGTCTTTAGATAGGTCCTTCTTATTGACCATTGCGACTCTGTCTTTGTAGCTAGCAGAGACAATATATTCAGTTGAATTTTCTTCGACCAGGCCCTCATTAATTAGCCCAGACAGCATCATCTCTACAGTGACAGCCTCATTCTTATTTAGAGATTTTATTAGCGACTTATTGACTAATATTTCTAGCTCTGCATTGACAATGTCTAGTACATTTTTTTGCAAACTGAGTAGGGTTTCTTCTAAACTAGATTTTGCAAATTTATGTCCTTTATAGCCCAACCTTATATCTGCATTTACAACAACATTACTGTCCTTGGTAGCTGAAACTCCTAAGTCATAATTTAAATCTCCTCCAGACAACAGGTTATTTGCCCACAACTCTAGCTGACCCAAAAGAATGTCCTCATTACTTGAAGGAGATATTGACAAAATATTGTTTAGTGAGGCGATATCATTCTCACTCAGGCCAAAAAGTTTTACCTTAACATTTATAGAGTCTACGGGTATAGGGATTGAAAATTTGTCTGAATTTTTAAGGGTTAAGTTAACGCTCCCTTCGGCAAGAAGTTTAGAGCTTGATTCGCTTGTACTTGTGTTTGATTTTATTGATAAATTAATTGGCTGTAGACCCAACCCTGAAGACCTTATCATTATGTCGTTAATGATCCCCTTGTTGACACCTATTGGCACGATTCCACCAAACATTCTTTGAATATTTGAGTCAACCCTAACTCCACTTACATTTACATAAAAATCATCACTGTTAATTGTAAAATCTTTAAACTGAAGGCTACTTTTATAGCTATCAACTTTATTAGAGTCTGTCTCTATAATTATTGCAATAGGTGTGAATGCAAGTCTTTCATTTTTAGATTCGCTCGTTATATCAATACCATCGATAATTGATTTTGCCTTAATTTTTCCAGATAAATTGAAATCTATGGAGGTTGAAATAACAACATCTCCAGACGCGTAATTATTAAACTCTTCTAGGTAGGCATTTGCTATAACTTCAGAAGCAATAATATTGCTGTCTACTTTTGCCAAACCAAAAGTTAGTTGATCATGAAAAAATATAGGGCCATGATTAACAATAAAGTTAGATTTTATGGGTAGATTTATAAACTCAACCAAGTCAGCTCTTAGTGGAGGATTAATTACATCTATCTCGACTTCTGCACTAGATGATAGGAAAGATTTTTTGTAAGAGACCAACTTAACCGAAACATCGTAAAGCTCTTTAGAACTCTTATCAGAGTTAGCAATATAATCTTGAAAAACGGTCTCAGTTTTATTACCAATATAAAACACTGTGGCTATGTAACACAAAGCCACAACTAGCACAGATATTGTAATTTTTTTCATTATGTGTATCTCTATAAAATAATAATTATTCTATCACTTTACAATCCATTTTGCACTACATTTATATTGAACAAGATTAACTAGAAATCTCTTTATAGGTCTGCTCGAAGGCTTCGATTGCCTTGTCTAAGTCCTCCTTAGTATGTGCTGCTGATATCTGGGTCCTTATTCTGGCCTTGCCTTTTGGAACAACTGGGAAGAAGAAGCCGATAGCGTATATACCTTTTTCTAGCAATTTCTTGCTCATTTCTTGTGCAATATTTGCATCTCCAAGCATTACCGGAACTATAGGGTGGTCGCCATCATCTACATTAAATCCGGCTTTCTGCATGCCACTTCTGAAGTAATGAGTGTTAGCCTCTAAGCGGTCACGTAGTTTAGTTGAATTGGAGAGCATATCGATAACTTTCAAAGATGCTGCACAGATAGATGGAGCCAAAGTATTAGAAAAAAGATAAGGCCTAGATCTTTGCCTTAACATATCGATTATTTCTTTCTTTGCAGATGTGTAACCGCCAGATGCTCCACCCAAGGCCTTACCAAAAGTTCCAGTGATGATGTCTACCCTATCCATAACATTGCAATATTCATGAACGCCACGACCAGTCTTGCCCATAAACCCGACCGCATGACAATCATCGTGATGAACCATTGCATCAAACTCATCTGCAAGGTCACATATCTTGTCAAGCTGTGCCACAGTTCCGTCCATAGAAAAGACCCCATCAGTAGTAATTAAAATCCTCCTAGCGCCTCCACTTTTGGCTTGTTCTAGCTTAGTCCTTAAATCACCCATATCGTTGTTACTGTAACGAAAACGTGAAGCCTTACATAACCTAACTCCATCGATAATGGATGCATGATTCAACTCATCAGAAATTACCGCATCTTCGCTACTTAGTATGGTTTCAAATAGACCAGTATTAGCATCAAAACATGCCGCATAAAGGATAGTATCTTGCATACCCAGGAACTTACTAACTCGACTCTCAAGCTCTTTATGTATTGACTGTGTTCCACAGATAAACCTTACCGAAGACAAGCCAAAACCCCAATCAGAAAAACTCTCTCTTGCTGCCTTGATAACCTCTTCATTATTAGCCAAACCTAAATAGTTGTTGGCACACATGTTTATTACTTGTGTACCGTCATCAAGAGTTATGTCATTTTTCTGGTCACTAGCTATAACCCTTTCTGTCTTCCAAAGACCGTCACTCTTAATTTCTGCTAAATCATTTGCTATACTAACCTTTGCACTCTTAAAGCTCATAAATTTCCTTATTTTTGTATTATTCCCAGTTAAGCACTACCTTGCCTGAGTTGCCTGACAACATAGCGTCAAATCCTTTCTGAAAATCGTCAACGTCAAACCTATGGGTAATGATTTTATCTAGAGGTAGACCGCTTTGAACCATCATAGATCCTTTATACCAAGTCTCAAAAATTTCTCGACCATATATACCCTTAATAGTTAAACCTTTAAAGACCACTAAATCCCAGTCTATACCTGAGCCAGCAGGCATAATTGCTAACATAGCAATCCTTCCGCCGTTAATCATTAATTTCAACATGTCTCCAAAAGCTTGTGGTGAACCAGACATCTCAAGTCCAACATCAAAGCCCTCAAAAATTCCCAGAGATGTCATAAACTCCCTTGTAATTTTTTCTTTCGCTACATTTAGTGTTATCAGCCTAGGGACGATACTTTTTGCAAGCTCTAGTCGGTAATCATTTAGATCAGTAATAATTATATTGCGAGCTCCGCAATGCTGAGCAACCATTGCCGCCATAATTCCTATAGGGCCTGCTCCAGTTATCAGGATATCTTCACCAACCATATTGAATGACAATGCAGTATGTACAGCGTTACCGTAAGGGTCAAAACATGAAAGAAGGTCGGTCGAGATATTTCTACTAGGTTTAAAAACGTTCTCAGCAGGAATTGACAAATACTCTGCAAATGAACCTGTACGATTAACACCTACACCTACAGTGTTAGGGCAAAGATGCCTTACCCCGCCCAGACAGTTACGACAACGACCACAAACTATATGGCCCTCACCAGAAACCACATCACCAACACTTAGTAGCTGTGTAACGTTGGCTCCAGTATCCGCAATAACGCCGGCAAACTCGTGCCCAACAGTCATCGGTACTGGTATAGTTTTTTGCGCCCATTCATCCCAATTATAGATATGGATATCTGTACCACATATGGCAGTTTTTTGAATCTTAATAAGTACATCATTATTACCCATCTTTGGCATTGGAACATCTTCTAGCCAAATACCGGTCTTTGCATGACTCTTAACAAGCGCTTTCATTTGTTTACTCCAAAAAATTAACTCAAATACTAAAACAATTATTTTACTGTAAAGAAATAACCTAATTTATCAATACATTTAAAGGTTATGTTGAAAAAAATAAAGCTATATAAATGATAAATATAAGCTATAAAAACTAGCTAACTAACACATTTGTATATGCAAATTTCGTTGCGCTATGACAATAATATTGTCTTTATTCAAAATATAAATAATTTACAAAATATTTTTTTAATATAAATTATAAATTTACATGAAATATTTCACATTATAAAATTTTATTAGAAGTATAGTTTCACGTTGCTATATATAATTATTTATGCTTAGCACTGTGTCGAATCATTAATAGTATTTTATAATTTTCAATACAATTAATACTTCTCCCTCCTTTAGTTGCGCAGTGCTAAGTCCTTCAATTTATTAGAATGATGATTGCTAATTAACTTTTATGGTCAAAAATAGGAACGAAATTAACTTATGAAATTTTTTACGAAAAAGTGTCCTCATTGTTCCGAAGAGATTCTATATTCTGCAAAGGTATGTCTGTATTGTAATAATGAAGTGAAAATGAGTAACGTTGTAAATTGGGTTATAGTGTTTATAGCAGTAGTTGTATGGTTTATATTTTCTAAACCTCACCTCTAACCCAGTTTCACCTGATTAGCTTGTCTATCCTGAGGTTCTTCATTTAAAGAAATATATATTCCTTTTTGCTATACAATAGTAGTTACTATGAAAATAAAAACACTACTACTAACTCTATTAATATCTATTAGCCTGATTGGCACCTCACAAGCACTTACTTT
>JASLYC010000039.1 GCA_030739975.1 Gammaproteobacteria bacterium | reverse complement strand
GCAGGGATAATCCCTGCCTTAATAATGTCTGCCACCGAATCTGCGCAATCACGGACAGTATCAAATCCTGCCATTACTACTCTAGCTAATTCAGGAGACTTGGTAAGTTTTAGAGTGACTTCTATAATTATGCCTAGCAGACCCTCTGAACCTGTCATCAATGCCAATAAGCCCATACCATCATCTTGTCGAGATAAGACCAGCTCTTCCCCATCAATAGTAAGCATCTTGATGGACTCAATATTGTTAACAGTTAAGCCGTACTTTAAGCAATGAACACCACCAGCATTTTCAGCAATGTTTCCGCCAATTGAACAAGCTATTTGACTTGACGGATCTGGAGCATAATAAAGATTGTATCTAGACGCTGCCTCACTAACAGCAACATTTCTTACTCCTGGTTCAACTATTGCTAATTGCTTATCCGGATCTATAGAAATTACCTTATTTAATTTAGATAGCCCCAGGACAACACTGTCTTCTATAGGCGTTGCTCCACCAGAAAGGCCTGTAGCAGAACCTCTTGTAACGATTGCAGTGTTTTTTTCTCTACAAATCTTTAATGTGGTTTTAATTTGTTCAAGGTTTTCTGGCAAAACTACAGCCAATGGTTGTTGCTTAAAAGCGAAAAGTCCATCACACTCGAATGGACGAGTATTTTCACTACCACTAATTACAATGCCCTTAGGCAAAGAGCTTAATAAATTCTGTATAACTGACATATAAGTCATTATAATATCCTAGCAATTTTGTGTACCAAAAAAAAATAAAAAATTCACCATTTACTAATAATACTTTCATCTTATGCAATCATTTTATCCACCAGTAAGAACATTAATGGGTCCAGGCCCGAGTGACGTTCATCCTAGAGTACTTAGTGCTATGGCAAGGCCAACTATTGGACACCTTGATCCAGCCTTCGTGTCAATGATGGATGAAACAAAAAAAGCCTTACAGTATGTATTTAAAACTGAAAACGAATTAACCATGCCTGTTTCTGCACCAGGATCTGCTGGCATGGAAACTTGTTTCGCAAATTTAGTTGAACCTGGTGATAAAGTCATAGTTTGCATTAACGGTGTTTTCGGAATGAGGATGAAGGAAAACGTAACGCGTTTTGGTGGAAATGCTGTTGTTGTTGAGGATAACTGGGGAGACCCGGTAAGTGCAACCAGACTGGAAGACGCTTTAAAAGATAACCCTGATGCTTCAATAGTTGCATTTGTGCATGCCGAAACATCAACTGGAGCGCTTTCAGATGCAAAGACATTATGCAAAGTTGCTCGAAAATATAACTGTATAACAATTGTTGATGCAGTAACATCTTTGGGTGGCGTTGAGCTATTGGTTGATGAATGGGAAATCGATGCGATATACTCTGGATCTCAAAAATGTTTATCAGCAATGCCAGGAATTTCACCTATCAGTTTCGGAGAGCGAGCGGTAGCAAAACTATCTAAAAGAAAAACTCCAGTAACTAGTTGGTTTTTAGATTTGACTCTAGTTATGGGGTATTGGGGAGAAGGTGCAAAGCGCTCATATCACCATACTGCACCAGTCAATACGTTGTATGGGCTTCACGAATCATTACTAATGATTAGAGAAGAGGGTATAGAAAATTCTTGGTTACGTCACCAACAAAATCACCAAAAACTTAGAGACGGTCTAGAGTCTATGGGAATTAAATTCTTGGTTAAAGCTGAGAGCAGACTGCCACAACTAAATACTGTCATCATTCCTGACGGGATAGATGATGCAGATGTCCGTAACAGATTGTTAAACGAATATAATCTAGAAATTGGTGCAGGGCTTGGGGCGTACGCAGGAAAAGTTTGGCGTATAGGGCTAATGGGCTATGCTAGCAGGAATGAAAATGTAACACTATGCCTATCAGCTTTGAATTACGTGCTTAGGAAATAGTGACTCAAGATTAGTGCGATATTAGGCCTCGCTTTTATTGTAAAGCAGAGTTAAGTTAGTTTTGCTAACAATTCCTCTTCAGTCTCAACACGATTAGGGTCAGGCAAACAACAATCAACCGGACAAACCTCTACACACTGAGGTGTATCGAAATGACCCTTACATTCAGTACATTTATCTCCATCAATTTCATAAATCTCATCGCCCATGTAAATGGCATCATTTGGGCATTCTGGTTCACAAACATCACAGTTTATGCATTCATCAGTAATAAGTAAGGACATATCTTTTTATGGAGCAATATTGTTTATATAAATAAACCAGTTATTTTAACTTATAGTTGTATTAATTACCTAAATTTTTTGGTATCATTATTCGTTTTTTCATTTAATTCTATGCGCCCACTAATACTGCTTTTTACTTTATTTATATCGACCATCTCTTCAGCCAATTTATCGGAGGGGATATACGCAAAACTAAACACAAATAAAGGCAATATTGTTATCAGTCTTGCTTATGAAAAAACACCCCTAACTGTTATAAATTTTGTAGGCCTAATAGAGGGCACTAAAATAAGCAATAAAGAGGCTGGCACTCGTTTTTATGACGGCTTAATATTTCATCGAGTAATCAGTAATTTTATGATTCAAGGTGGCGACCCACTAGGTGATGGTACTGGTGGACCTGGATACGAATTTGAAGACGAGATAACCGACCTTAAGCATTCTGGACCAGGAATATTATCAATGGCTAATGCCGGACCAGGAACAAACGGTTCACAGTTTTTTATAACTCATAGGGAGGCTCCATGGCTTGATGGCAAGCACACAGTTTTTGGATCTGTTGTTGAAGGAATGGATGTTGTTAATGCAATAAAGAAAGATGACTATATTGTAGAAGCAACCATAATAAGGATTGGCGAGAAAGCAGAAGCATTTAATACTGACGAGAAGGCTTTCCAAATTCACAAACAAAAATACCTCAAGATTGCTGAATCTGAAACAAGAACTATTATGCAAAATATGGCTAAATTTGTAGCTGAGAACTATCCAAATGCCATACTGCATAGTGACGGTTACTATAGTCAAATTGAAATAGAAGGAATGGGAAAAACACCAAAAGAAGGTGAATCAGTTAGCATAATTATTGGTGCTAGCCTAGATAATGGAGTTATCATTCAAGAACCTAGCGAACCAATCGAAGTTGTAACTGGAAACCTGCAAAATCTAATACTGAATAACTCGTTAATGTTAATGAAACAAGGTGAAGTTCGCCTTGTAATTGCAAGAACAACAACAAAATCCTTTCTAATCCTTAAAATAGAACTTGTCTCTATTAACGAAAAGGAATAATGTTTTTAGAAATACTGAACTTTCTAACTCAGATTGACTCTGGCTTTAATGTAATTAGTTATCTGACTTTAAGAGCTGTACTAGCTATGCTTGCCTCTCTTGTCATCAGTCTAACCCTGGGACACTTTTTTATTAACAAGCTTCAGCAGCACCAAATAGGCCAAATTATTCGTACAGATGGACCAGAGACACACTTATCTAAATCTGGAACACCAACTATGGGCGGACTTATGGTTTTATTGTCTTTCATAGCTAGCATTCTAATTTGGGGCGATTGGCATAGCCCATACCTCTGGATAATCGTACTAACAACAATAATTTTTGGCTCTATCGGTTTTATGGATGATTATCAAAAGATTAAGAGGCAATCCCATCACGGAATTACTGCAAGGCAGAAGCTATATTCCCAATCTATCGGTGCTGTTATTATTGGATTAATTATAGTAACTACTATTGAAAATCCGCTACAAACTGAACTACTAGTGCCATTCTTTAAGGACGTATCATTGGCACTAGGGTCGACGGGTTTAGTTATTTTGGCATACTTCGTTATTGTTGGAAGCTCAAACGCAGTCAACTTGACTGATGGTCTTGATGGGTTAGCTATTATGCCAGTAATACTAATATCGGGCGCACTTGCACTTTTTGCTTATGTCAGTGGAAACTATAACTTTTCAAATTATTTAAACATGCCCTTTATGCCAGGAACAGGCGAGCTGTTCGTTGTTTGTGCAGCACTTATAGGTTCTGGGTTTGGGTTTTTGTGGTTTAACACTTACCCTGCAGAAGTTTTTATGGGTGATGTTGGATCTTTGTCACTTGGGGCGATATTAGCAGTAATTGCTATTTTAATTCGCCAGGAAATTTTACTATTTTTAATGGGTGGAGTTTTCGTAGCTGAAACCCTCTCAGTAATAATACAGGTTGGCTATTATAAGCGTACTAAGGAGCGTTTTTTCCTTATGGCCCCGTTACACCATCACTTTGAAAAAAAAGGCCTATCTGAGCCAAAAATCATTGTCCGTTTTTGGATGATTACATTAATTTTAGTATTGATAAGTTTAGCATCCATTAAAATACGCTAAATATGACTACAAAGCTAAGTAAATGGGACAATAGATACTTATCGCTTGCAAAAGAAGTTGCGACATGGTCAAAGGACCCTTCTTCGCAAGTGGGCGCGGTAACTGTTGGAGCAAAGAAGGAAGTTCTTTCGCAAGGATTTAACGGCTTCCCTAGGGGCATTAATGACTTAGCAGAAAGGTACAACAACAGGGAAACTAAATATAAATTTGTAGTTCATGCCGAAATGAACGCTATATATAATGCCACCTATTCTGGCACCTCTCTAGATGGTGCAACGCTCTATATATATGGCTTACCAATCTGCTCAGAGTGTGCTAAAGGAATTATCCAAGTGGGAATCAAAAGGGTTGTAATTGAAAAGTCAAAAGAGCTAGAAAATTGGAATGAAAGTGTCAAGCTATCTCGGGAATTGTTTGATGAGGCTGGCGTAGAGCTAGAAATAAAACAGTAAATTTGGCACATGAGCGAAGTTTCTAGGCGTCGCACTTTTGCGATTATATCCCATCCAGATGCAGGCAAAACCACTGTCACTGAAAAGCTACTGTTGTATGCTGGCGCTATAAAAGTAGCCGGTAGTGTAAAGGCACGAAAAGCCAGTTCTCATGCAACATCTGACTGGATGGAGATGGAAAAAGAGAGAGGAATATCTATTACCTCTTCTATTATGCAGTTCTCATATGATAATCACGTTATCAACCTGCTTGATACTCCAGGTCACGAGGACTTTTCAGAAGATACATATAGAACCTTAACCGCTGTAGATTCTGCTTTGATGGTAATTGATGTAGCCAAAGGTGTAGAGATGAGAACAATTAAGTTGATGGAGGTTTGTCGGCTTCGTGATACACCGATACTTACATTTATCAACAAGCTTGATAGAGAAGGAAAGGAGCCAATAGACCTACTTGACGAAGTGGAGTCGGTACTAAAAATTGAATGCTCACCGATAACATGGCCTATAGGGATGGGTAAAGAATTCAAAGGTGTGGTTCATTTACTCGAAGACAGAGTATATATTTATGAATCCGGAAAAAACTCCGAGATAGGTGAAAATATAACAATAGATGGAATTAATAACCCTGAACTCGATGAACTGTTGGGTTCAGAATTAGCTAACAACGTTAGAGAAGAGGTGGACTTAATACAGGGCACGACAGCTCCATTTAGTTTGGATGAATTCCTTTCTGGAAAACAAACGCCGGTATTTTTTGGCTCTGCTATTAACAACTTTGGTATTCAAAATTTGTTGGATGGTTTTACTGAATATGCGCCAAAACCTGGAGGCAGGGAGTCTGACCTAAGAGAGGTGAAGCCAAACGAAAACAAGTTAACTGGATTTGTGTTTAAAATTCAGGCCAATATGGATCCAAAGCACCATGACCGTCTGGCCTTTATGCGTATAGTAAGCGGCCAATACAACAAAGGCATGAAGGTGTTACAAGTCAGCACCGGGAAACAGATAAAAATTTCAAATGCTGTTACATTTATGTCAAGAGAGAGAAGTTCAGCCGAGGTTGCCCATGCTGGAGATGTTATTGGTATTCATAATCATGGCGGTATAAGTATTGGAGATACTTTTACTCAGGGAGAGAAGTTATCGTTTCAAGGAATCCCAAACTTTGCGCCTGAACTTTTCCGTAGAGCGCAACTAAAAGACCCACTAAAGGCAAAAGCACTACAGAAAGGTTTAGATCAGCTCTCAGAAGAAGGTGCAACACAAGTATTTAGACCAATCTCAAATAGTTCTCAAATATTAGGGGCTGTAGGAGTCTTACAGTTCGACGTTGTTGCTCATAGACTTAAATATGAATACGGAGTTGACTGTCATTTTGAAACTATAGGTATCGCGACAGCTCGCTGGGTAACTGGAGGGGACAAAGACATTGACCAACTAAAGGCAAAGTCTGGTAACAATATTGCTATCGATAGTGCTGGCAAGTTGGCCTATTTAGCTCCATCCACAGTTAACCTTCAATTAACCCTTGAGAGACATCCAAATTTAACCTTTAGCGCTACCCGCGAGCACTGACCTTTGATATTATTATTGATACTGCAGACAATAAAACTGCGTTGTTTTAGGCTGCCTCATCAACCAAAGGCTTTACAACGTTAGCTATGTCTTTTTTGTTAATGTATCCTACTTCAGATCCTCCACTATTGACTACTATAGCGCACTCGGAATTTGTACGTAAAATTTCACATAAAACATTGTCTATAGTATCATTTTTATTGACCTTTACAGCTGACTCAATCTTTTCAGGCTTTGAATCTGTCATTACTGATTCAGCATGAAGCACATGGGACCTGTTAACTTTCTTTACAAAATCTTTAACATATTCATCTGCAGGTGTCATCAATATCTCTTGAGAGGTTCCGTGCTGGACAAGTTGACCATTATTCAGTATTGCAATCTTGTCGCCAATTTTTAAAGCTTCGTCAAGATCATGAGTAATAAAAACAATTGTTTTGTGTAGCTCCTCTTGTAATTGCAATAATAAATCTTGCATGTCGCTACGGATTAATGGATCAAGAGCACTAAAGGCCTCATCCATCATCAATATTTCAGTGTCACTAGTGAGTGCCCTTGCCAGACCAACCCTCTGCTGCATACCGCCAGAAAGCTGTGAAGGGTAGCGGTCCTCATATCCTGTCAAACCAACTCTGTCAATCCATTTTTTTGCACGTGTATGTGACTCTTCACCAGTAACTCCTTGAAGATATATTCCAAAACACACATTATCCATTACGGTCTTGTGTGGCAAAAGAGCAAAGCTCTGAAAAACCATAGCAGTCTTTCTTTGTCTAAAACTTCTCAACTGCTCTTTATTCATTTTTGTAAGATCCTCGCCGTCAATAACTATTGATCCAGAGGTTGGCTCAATTAAACGATTAACGTTTCGAATGAGAGTAGATTTACCTGAACCAGAAAGACCCATAATTACTTCTATATTCTTGTTTGTTAGGTCTAAGTTAATTTGGTTTAATCCAAGAACATGCCTATGTTCTTTTAGTAGCTCCTCCTTACCCATACCGTTCTCAACATGTTTGACCATAGATTGAGCTTTGGGACCAAAAATTTTGGTTAAATTTGAAATTTTAATTTTAATATCTTCCGTCATAATACATCCCCAGAACGGTGTTTCTGAATCCTTGTTCCAAAAGCTTGAGAAACCCTGTCAAAAATAATTGCCAAGGCAACAATGGCTAATCCGTTTAAAACACCTAAGGATAAATACTGATTCTGTACTGCCTGAAGTACTGGTAAACCTAAACCAGCAACTCCAATCATTGATGCAATAACCACCATCGCCAATGCCATCATAATTGTTTGATTGACGCCTGCAAAAATATTTGGCAGAGCTAAAGGTATTTGAACCGAAAAAAGCCTCTGCTTATATGTAGCACCAAAAGCATCGGCTGCCTCCATCGCCTCCTTATCTACAAGACGGATACCAAGGTTTGTGAGTCTTACTATAGGCGGCATAGCGTAAATACAAACCGCTATTAATCCGGGCACTTTACCAATACCTAGCAGCATCACAACAGGAATCAAATAAACAAATGACGGGATAGTTTGCATTATATCTAATACTGGAGTAATCAAAGCTTGAACCCTTCTAGACTGAGACATCCATACACCTAAAGGTATCCCTAACGCCAAACAAAGTAATGTAGCTGCAGAAATCATCGTTACTGTTGAAAGCATTGGCTCCCACATATCTAAAAAACCTATCGCAAAGAAGGCCATAGAAGTTCCAATTGTGACCTTATAACTTCTAGACCCAATCCAAGCCAAAGCTCCTGTAACCAACAAGAAAACTGGCCATGGTGTTACTAACATAAGCTGTTCAAACCCTGCTAAAAAACCTAGCAATGGATCAAAGAATGATTCAATATTGTTTCCAAACTCTCTAGTAAAGTCTTTAAATGCAGAGTCTACACAGCCTCTAGAGTTCATCATTACATCTCTAGAAATAGAAACTGTGTTGGTAAAAAACAGTGAAATATCTGAAGATTCTGCAGCGCTATTTACTTGGCTAGTTAAGCTATTTACCAGATTTAGCTGTGCATCTGGATCTATAGATTGAACTGAATCAAACTTATCTTCAGCATTACTTACAAGTACGTTAATTCCTTCTGACAGTGATGCTGGATCAGTAGAATCAGCCATTTTATAACGAACATCTATTCTAGATATTGTCCTGTCTATCTTGTTAATGGCTCCCATTGAAATTTCGCTATAGCCGTTAGCTTGAAAACTTATAGTTAATTCATTAACTTTAGCTATTAAGTCATTGTAGTTATTTACCAAAGGCATTAGTTGCTCTTCAACAACCTCTACCTCATATCTTAGAGAGGCCTCCTTTACTGCCCTTACAAGTTCATCAGGTTTTTCTTTAAGTGGCTCTAATTTTTTTAAAATTTTTGCACCATCAATCATATTTGCTATCTTGCTATGAGTCAGTATGCTTAGTTCATTTATATTTATTACAATATTTTCAGAGCCAGAAGAGGTGTTTAGTTCCCCAGCTGCAGAAGTTATAGTTCTTGAAAGGTCCTCTAGTTTTGTTAAATGGGAGTTCACTGCTTCTGCCGAATTTAATGAATCAACATTGTTAATTAACTGCGATATTTGTTGTTGAATTGAACCCATTTGACCTACTGCATCTGACATATAAGCATCGGAATAAATTTCTGCCTTGTCTTGATATAGACTCGATAAGTCGTTTAATTTTTCTATAAGGGCTCCTGAATTAGGATCAGAATTAAGCACCTTGGCATTCTTAATAATCTCTTTTGAGGTTTCCTGTATTGGCTCAAATAAGGCAATAACATCGCCGGCAGATGATGCCGAGTTTACACCAGAGGTTAAATAATCAATACTACTATTTAGCTCTTCTAATTGAGTTTTTACACTCGATTCAAACTGAGACTTTAAGTTTGAAATTTGTGGCTCAATGGCTTGCGAAAGTAGCCTAACCTTTTCTATCAATTCAGAAGTATTATTTACATCTGTCAATGGATTAGACTCGTCTGCGAATTCTTTTAGCTTTTGTGCCTTTTCTTCTGCACGTGAGGCAAGCTTAGAAAAATTATCAATAACCTTTGACAATTGCATATAGTCAGTTGCATTCTGTGCCTGAATTGTTAGGGCATCTGCCCTTTCTATCATATTTTGAATGAAGTCTAAATCTCTACCGACAACTCTCCTTTGAGCTATCTCAGTAGCTGAAGGCAAGCATTCAAAAATATCTAACTTAGGTATTGATCTTGTGGCCATTAATTTTATCTCTCAAATGCTACAAAAATTGCCCGCTATATATAGACAACATATAGCGGGCATATGTAAAATCTGAAACTATATTATAAGATAAACCTACAATGCAGCTTCAACTGCAGCAGCTACATCTGCGCTAACCCAAGATTTCCAAAGGTCACTTGTTGAAAGGAAATGAAGAGCAGCATCAGCGCCGGTACCATTATTTTCTTCTGCCCAAACAAGTTCAGCATTCAAAGCAGTACCAGGAATAGTGCGTGCTTTAAAATAATTCATCACTTCAGTGCTACCATTCTTCTCTAAGTTCTTGCTTATTACTGTATTAACACGCGAAGTAACCCATGCACTAGGCTGAGGCACGTTACCCGCCGCAGCACAAGCTTCTGGACCTAGAGATATACAGCCATTCCAGTTATCGTCACCAGCATAAGGAACACCGTAGTCCATATATTGAAGGTTATACTTTCCAACTAATGATGTAGGGTTCCAGTAATATCCGAACCAGTTCTCACCCTGCTCAGAAGCTTTAGCTACTGAACCATCAAGACCTGCAGCAGAACCTGGATCTACTAGCTTCCAACCCTTAGCTTCCATATCGAAAGCCTGAAATAATGATGCACTACTTAGTTGACAACCCCAACCTGCTGGACAACCAACAAATGCGCCCTTAGATGGGTCTTCTTTGTCTGGAAAAAGGTCTGGTCTCTCTATCACATCTAGAACAGTCTTAAGTTCTGGGTGTGCGTCCAATGTATGAGGTAATACCCACCAACCTTCACCTAAACCAGTTATTGGTGCTGCGTTACCAATGAACAACCTTCCAGTATCAACAGCCTCATCTAGTAAGTCAGATACTGCGTTAGCCCATAACTCTGGAGCTACATCTGGAGAGTCTTTTTCATTCATTGATGTAAATGTTGGCATAGTGGAGCCTGCAACCATCTCAACCTCACATCCCATTGCGGTCAATACTGCTTTATCTATATTGGCAAGCATCGCTGCAGAAGCCCAATTCATATCAGCTATCTGTACCTTCCCACAGTCTGCCTGTGAAGCAGAACTTAACATGCCAAAGCCTGCAATAATAATGGCAAACTTTTTAATAATATTAATTTTCATAAAACTCTTCTCCTTTGATTAAAAAAACAGGTAACCACTCATGAGAATGTATTTGTTATTTATCCCAAGATGGTCAAACTGAAATTTGATTATAGCAAAAGAAAACTTATTGTGTTTAATAATTTACATAATACAACACGTTTAATTAATAAAATATTAAACATATATTTAATAAATCTAAACTAATATCGTGCGTAGTTAGTTAAATCCTAATTTAATTATTAGCAATTTAAAGTCGAAAATAATTTATAAACAGTAGAAAAAAGTTTATTTAAGATTCAGCTTCCATATCTGAGTTGTTATCAGATTCATCGTCCGATTCAGCTATCTTGGCTACCGAGACTAACTTTTCGTTTTTTGCTATGTTGATAAGGGTAACACCTTGTGTGTTTCTACCAATAATAGAAACATCAACAGCTCTAGCTCTTACTAGTGTTCCTCTGTTTGATATAAGCATCATCTCGTCCTCATCGGTTACTTGTATAGCGCCGACAACCTTGCCATTGCGGTCAGAAGTTTTGATTGATATCACGCCAGAACCACCTCTAGCTTGAGCTCTGTATTCATCTAAATCTGTACGTTTGCCATAACCCTTCTCTGTTGTAGTTAGTATAGGGCTATCTTGGTTTGCAACGATTAGAGATACAACCTCGTCTTTTTCTGCAAGCCTAATGCCCCTTACACCAATAGCTGTTCGACCAACAGAACGTACATCTGACTCCTTAAACCTTATAGATTTACCGTTTGCTGAGAAAAGCATTATGTCGTGCTCACCAGAGGTAATTTCAACCCCTACCAATTTATCTCCATCCCTAAGATCAATTGCTATGATGCCACCCTTCCTAGGCCTTGAGAAATTTGTTAGAGATGTTTTTTTGCATGTGCCACTACTAGTTACCATAAACACAAACTTATCTTCAGTAAAATCTTTTACTGGAAGTATTGCATTTATTGACTCCTCTTTTTCTAGTGGCAATAGGTTAATTATTGGTTTTCCTCTTGCAGTTCTTGATGCCATTGGTAGTTCGTACACCTTAAGCCAATGCACCTTACCTGTCGATGAGAAACATAGAACTGTATCGTGGGAGTTAGCTACAAACAACTGGTCAACAAAATCTTCATCCTTCATCTTGGTTGCTGCTTTGCCCTTGCCTCCTCGCCTTTGAGATCTGTAGTCATCCAAAGATTGTGCTTTAACATAGCCCCCATGAGAAAGAGTAACAACTCTTTCTTCTTCAGCTATCAAATCTTCAAGTGTAAGGTCAATCTTGTTCTCTAGAATTTTTGTAAGTCTGCCGTCAGCAAAATTATCACGAACCTCGCAAAGCTCGTCATGAATCACCTGCATTAATTTTTCTGGGTCTTGTAATACATCTAGGAGATACTTTATCTTTTCTAATAGTTCATTAAATTCATCAAAGATTTTGTCTTTTTCTAGGCCCGTTAGGCGGTGTAATTTAAGATCAAGGATAGCTTGTGCCTGCTTATTTGATAGTTGATAATCGCCATTCTTTTGTAAACCAAATTCAACAGGTAGATCTTCTGGCTTGAACAAAGACATATCCCTATCGCCTATCAATTCTTTGATTACTGTGCCATTCCATGTTCTTGCAATTAAGCCTTCTTTAGCCTTTGTTGGATTTGGGGCAGCTTTTATTAATTCAATAATTTCGTCAATATTATGAAGAGCGACAGAGAGGCCTTCTAATATATGAGCACGGTTTCTGGCTTTGTTTAAGTCAAAAATAGAGCGCCTTGTTACTACGTCACGTCTATGAGCTATAAAGGCATCTAAAATAGCCTTAACGTTCATAATTTTTGGTATTCCTTTATCAATCGCTACCATGTTTATACCGAACACTGTTTGCATTTCAGTGAGCTTGTATAGGTTGTTTAGCATGACTTCAGGGACCTCGCCTCGTCTTAGCTCGACAACCATTCTCATGCCGTCTTTGTCTGATTCATCTCTTAGGCCGGTTATGCCGTCTACCTTTTTGTCTTTAACTAGCTCAGCAATTTTGGTAATAAGTTTGGCTTTATTTACCTGATAAGGTAGTTCTGTTACAACGATACTTTGTTTATCTTCTCCCTCTATATGTGATACAGAGCGTAAATATATTTTTCCTTTACCGGTCTCGTAGGCTTGGCGGATGCCATCAGAACCATTGATAATACCTGCAGTAGGAAAATCAGGTCCAGGCATAATTTCCAATAACTCTTCAACTGTAACTTCGTCATTTTCAACAACCTTTATGCATGCATCAATAACTTCCCCTAGATTATGGGGAGGGATATTGGTAGCCATACCAACGGCAATCCCAGATGAGCCATTTACTAGCAAGTTTGGAACTCTAGAAGGCAAAACGGATGGTTCAGATTCAGATCCGTCATAGTTTTCAATAAAGTCAACAGTATTTTTTTCTAAATCCCTTAACAACTCATGTGACAGCTTAGCCATACGAATCTCTGTATAACGCATTGCTGCAGCAGAGTCACCGTCAATTGAACCAAAGTTTCCTTGACCGTCGACAAGAATATTGCGCATAGAAAATGGTTGCGCCATACGCACTATTGTGTCGTATACCGCTGTATCTCCATGTGGATGATATTTACCTATAACATCACCAACAATTCTGGCTGACTTTTTATAAGACTTGTTGTAATCATTACCAAGCACATCCATTGCATACAAAACTCTACGATGTACTGGCTTAAGTCCATCTCTTACATCGGGCAATGCCCTACCAACGATAACACTCATTGCGTATTCCAAATAGGAATCTCGCATCTCCTCTTCGATGCTAACTACGGGAAAGTTTTGTTGCCTTACTTGACTATTATCAGACATATAAAAATGTTGAATTAATTAAGGTAATATTGTACCCGAAACATAGCTATATTTTGATACTTTTTAGTATTTTGGTTTAATGTTTTCGGTAAATAAAAGTGTATTGAAGATTATATTTAATGACACTAATAAATATATATAAATCAATAATTTATGAATTTTTTTCTTTCACCGCGCTTGCCAATAATTCTAGCAATGGTTTGGTGTCATCCCATCCCAAACATGAGTCGGTTATACTTACACCATATTTGAGTGAATCTAAACTGTCAACAGACTGATTACCTTCAAATAAATTGGACTCTATCATAACACCAAAAATATTTTCAGAGCCAGACTTAATTTGCTGCGCTATGTCTTCTCCAACCAGTAATTGATTTTTAAACTTTTTTTGGCTATTGGCATGAGAAAAGTCAACCATTACCTTGGGTATTAAGCCATCACTCTCAAGCTTATCGCAAGTCTGTCCTATAGACTTTTCATCATAATTAGTGCCAGAAGTGCCTCCACGAAGGATTATATGTGCTGTTTCATTGCCTGCTGATGTGTAATGACTTGCGCCACCCTCTTTGTTGACTGAAAGGAAGTGGTGTTGGCTATTGGCGGATTTTATAGCGTCAATAGCTATCCCAAGAGAGCCTGCGGTTCCATTTTTAAAGCCTACAGGGCATGAAAGTCCGGATGCCAATTCTCTGTGCGACTGACTCTCTGTGGTTCTTGCCCCAATTGCGCCCCAAGAAATAATATCTGCAATGTACTGCGGGGTAATAAGGTCAAGGTACTCTACTGCAATTGGCATTTGTAATTTAACTAAATCAATCAATAAAGATCTAGACACCTCCAAACCTTTGTTGATGTTAAAGCTTCCATCTAGATCTGGGTCATTTATTAGTCCCTTCCATCCAATAGTTGTACGCGGTTTTTCAAAATATACACGCATAACAATAAATAGCTCATTTTTCAGTTCTTCTCTGACTAAAGATAATTTCTCAGCGTACTCTCTAGCCGCTGCAGGATCGTGTATTGAGCATGGACCAACAATAACCATTAATCTGTCGTCCTTGCCTTTTAAAATGTTTTTTATGACTTCTCTTGATCTGTATACCCCTGTAGAGCCGATTTCGCTGAGAGGATATTTGTCGATTAATTCATTAGGAGCCATTATGGAGGCACTGGAGGTAATCCGTAGATTGTCAGTATTGTATTTCATTTTATTTTGTCTTATTTTTTATTCTCTATTAGTGCGTAAGCAGAGTGGTTGTGGATTGATTCAAAATTTTCTGACTCAAGACAATAATAATCTATATTTTCATCATCATTCAAATCTAAAGCAATATCGCGAACTAAATCTTCAACAAAAGCAGGATTATCGTAAGCTCTCTCGGTAACAGCTTTTTCATCTTCCCTCTTAAGGACTCCAAACAGCTCACTAGAAGCCTTGCGCTCTGCTAAATCGATTAAATCTTCTATATCTAGCTTTTTATTCCTTGCGGCTCTAGCTTTAATGGTTATGTGTGAGCGTTGATTATGTGCGCCATACTTAGAGATACTCTTTGAGCAAGGGCAAAGGCTAGTTACAGGTATTACAACCTTAATCACAACTTCAGAGCTATTACTATCTGTCTTGGCATATAGTGTTACTTGATAGTCCATCAAACTTTCGACTCCAGTTACTGGTGCCTTCTTCTTACGAAAAAATAAAAAATCTAACTCTATATTTGCAGTATCTGAGTTTAATCTTGATCTGACCTTGTTAACAATTTCAGGAAAACTATGGACGCTAAACTCACATGGCTCATCGTTTAATATTTCAACAAAACGAGACATATGTGTGCCTTTTATATGTTCTGGAAGCGTCACTGTCATTGTAAAGTTACCGATACTGTTAACTTTGTTAGATTCGCGGTCGATAAAAATGATGGGGTGTGATATGTCTTTTATACCAACCTTGTCAATTATAATTCTGCGAGTATCTTCACTACTCTGTGTATCTGGAAGGCTCGATGAGCTCATATTTTTTCTCCGAAATGTAGCTCACATTAGTTATTGCGATAAGCGTACATGTCGTTTATAGGCATGAAAATTTATAAAAAGGCTAATTATACCTATTACTATTATGATATTACACCTTCAATTGATGTTGATTCTATTAAAATATTTAACTTTAATGTTAATAAAATTCAGTTCAATCAACAGCCTCAATTGAGCCTACTTTTTGGTACCCATTGGGCAGTAGGTTACCTCTTCTAGCTCTTAATCCTATGTAATTGGTCAGATCTTTGAACTTGATGGTCAGGTGTCGTTTACCAGCGTATATTCTAAGATTTTGACTCTCAAATAGTACACATATCCCTGCAATGAATTCTTTTCTGTTTTTTAAATCGTTATTGGGAATTTGAATTAGCTTGTTGCCTTTACCTTTTGATAAAATTGGTAGTTCAGATATAGGAAAAACCAACAACCTGCCTCTATTTGTTGCCACAGCTACAAACTGAGATTCTAAATCTTTAACGTTGGCTATTTTCATAACTTTTGCATTTGGTGGCAAGGATATAGAATGCTTTCCAGCTTTCTTTTTCGACAATAGGTCTCCAATAGTGGCGACAAACCCATAACCAAAGTCGGAAGAAAGCAATATTTTTTGCGAGTCCTCTCCCATCACAACGTCAACAAACCCAACTCCAGTTTCTGGAGTTAGTCTTCCGGTTAATGGCTCCCCTTGTCCTCTAGCACTTGGAAGTGAGTTTGCTGGTAAGGAATATGACCTTCCAGCGGAATCAATGAATATAGCGCTCTTATTACTTCTACCCTTAACACTAGCGAGATAGTTATCTCCAGCCTTATAGTTGAGTGTTGTTGGATCAATATCGTGCCCCTTAGCAGAACGAACCCAACCTTTGTCACTAAGAACAACTGTCACATTCTCGGCCGGAACCAAATCATCCTCATTGAATGCTTGGGCTGACTCTACATTATTAATAACTTTACAGCACCTATTGTCTCCGTAATCCTTAGAGATGGCTTTTAGCTCTTTCTTAATATAGGTTTTAAGTCTCGTATCACTAGAAAGCAATAACTCCAATTTTTCTTTTTCAGTAGCTAACTCTTTCTGTTCGCCTTGAATTTTTATTTCTTCAAGTTTGGCAAGGTGACGAAGTTTAATCTCTAAAATTGCCTCGGCTTGCTGGTCACTCAATTTAAACCTTTTCATAAGAACAGGCTTAGGTTTATCTTCAGATCTGATAATAGCAATTACCTCGTCAATATTTAAAAAAGCAATTAGAAGCCCTTCTAGTATATGTAATCGAGATAAAATTTTGCTTAGTCTATGATTAAGTCGATTTGTAACAACTTTTGTTCTATATACAAGCCACTCTTTTAGCATTGGAATCAAAGGCTTAACTTGTGGCTTACCATCCAAACCAATAACATTCATATTTACTCGATAGTTCTTCTCTAAATCAGTAGTAGCAAAAAGATGCAACATTAGAGCTTCAATATCTACCCTGTTTGATCTAGGCGAAAGAACAATGCGTGTAGGATTCTCATGATCAGACTCATCCCTTATATCTTCAACCAGTGGTAATTTTTTAGACCGCATTTGTGCGGCAATTTGGGTAATAACTTTTGACCCTGACGTTTGAAAAGGTAGAGCCTCGATAATAATATCACCATCATCCTTCTTGTAGGTGGCACGCATCTTTACCGAGCCATGTCCAGTTTCATATATTTGGATTAAATCAGATTCACTTGAAACAATATCTGCACAAGTAGGATAATCAGGGGCTGGCAACAATTTCATCAATGACTCTAAATCAGTTGAAGGCTTCTCAAGTAGCTGAATGCATGCTGAAAGAACCTCCTTGATATTATGTGGAGGTACATCTGTTGCCATCCCTACTGCAATACCAGAGGTGCCATTTAATAATAGATTAGGTACCTGGGCAGGTAAATTTTCTGGCTCTTGAATTGAACCATCAAAATTATCGGTCCAGCTAACAGTGCCCTGATTTATTTCTGATAACAGTAAGTCTGCATACGCTGATAATTTAGATTCGGTATAGCGCATAGCCGCAAAAGATTTAGGGTCATCTTGGGCTCCCCAATTACCTTGCCCATCTATAAAAGGATATCGATAAGAAAATGGCTGTGCCATGAGAACCATAGCTTCATAACAAGCGCTATCTCCGTGCGGATGAAACTTGCCGAGGACGTCTCCAACAGTACGTGCAGATTTTTTAAATTTAGCAGTAGATTTGAGGCCTAATTCACTCATCGCATAAATGATTCGCCTTTGTACTGGTTTAAGTCCGTCACCTACAAATGGCAAAGCACGATCAAGAATAACGTACATTGAGTAATCAAGGTAAGCGCGCTCGCTGAATTCTGCTACGCTTTGTTGCTCAAGACTAATTTGACTCATTTGTATTTATAAAAAAAATAGGCTCAGTTTTTGTTGTGCATTATTTTAGTTCAACTTAACACAATTAAGGAACAAATTACTCTTTGTTAAGTTAAATATCAAATACAATAATTATCCAGGCGGCCATCCAAGCTGCCTTCCTGCGAGGCAATGTAAATGAACATGGAAAACAGTTTGAGCACCATCTTTATTAGTATTCATAACAACTCTATACCCGTCTTCAGCGAAACCTTTTTGCTTAGCAATCCTACTTGCGGTTAGACTTAGCTTGCCAATAAGTTTCTCATCTTCGGTATCGTTTAGAGTTGATATGTGTCTCTTGGGAATTACTAGAAAATGATACGGGGCTTGTGATGCTATATCGTTAAAAGCAAAAACCTCTTCATCCTCGTAAACTTTTTCTGCCGGAATGTCTCCATTAATGATAGAACAAAAAATACAGTCACTCATAATTAATCTCAAACATTAAAACGATAAAGATACCATATCTGTATGGGCTTATAAATACTTATGGCTAAGAGTAGTAGTTGATTTGTTGGTATAACTAGATATACAAGATATTAGCCTAATTTATCTATGGGATTGGCATTTATATATATGTATATAATCAAGAATAAATTTGTATCAGAAGTAAGGAGACATTAATGATATCAGAAGAATGTATAGAAACTTTATTTACCAGGGCAAGGAGTCATAATGGGTGGCTAGACAAGGACATCTCTTGCTTGCAAATACAACAAATTTATGAAATCATGAAGTATGGCCCAACTGCAGCAAATAGCTGTCCAGCTAGACTAACTTTTGTCAAATCTAAAGAGGCAAAGAAGAGATTGAAGTCGCATCTAGATGAAGAAAATATTGAAAAGTCAATGACCGCTCCGGCTATTACAATTATAAGTTATGATGCAAAATTTTATGAAAAGCTGCCATACCTTTTCCCGCACACAAATGCAAAAAGTTGGTACGAAGGTAAGCCTGATAAAATCAATTCTACCGCTCAAATGAATGCAACTCTGCAGGGCGCATATTTTATTATGGCTGCAAGATCTGTTGGTTTGGACTGTGGACCGATGGGTGGTTTTAACAATGAGACTCTGGACGCTGAGTTTTTTCCTGATATGCTGACAAAGTCAATATTCATCTGTGGTATAGGATATGGGGATCAATCTAAAGTTTTTCCAAGGCTTCCTAGATTGTCTTTTGATAAATCTTGTGAAGTTATTTAATGTTCTTTCCCAGAAAGTATTTTTGAATGATTAAACCTGTAATTATTAACAATATACCCAATACTGAAGATAATAGTATTACCTCTCCAAGGACGATATAAATAACTAACAAAGACATAAATGGGGTCAAGAAAGCTAAAGTAGTAATCTTTGTAACATTACTAGATAGACTTAGAGCAGACTGCCATAAAAAAAAGGTGACGCCCATTTCAAATAGACCAATGTATGCCGAACCAATCAACCCATCAAGTGTAATTGTTTTGTGAGTTGGGCTAATAATCATAGCTAAAGAAAGAAAAAAAATACTAAATAAAAAAATTACAAACAAGCTAACAACGCTGTCCTTTTTTTCTCTGGTATTAAATAACCAAAATGTAGCCCAAATAACTGTTGTCAGTAAAGCGTACGTAACTCCTAAAATATTAGTAAATTTAAATGAAAAGGGTTCCCCATTGGTTGCAATGACAATAACACCAAGGTAACTAACTGTTATTGCAATAAAGGTCTGAAATGTTACTTTCTGCTTTAGTATTGGCATCGATAGGATTGCCATCATTATGACCCAGCTATAATTTATTGCCATAGCTTCCTGAGCAGGTAATAGTTTGTATGCATTGAGCAATATAATGTAATAAAGAAAAGGATTTAAGAGAGACAAAAAAAAGTACCGCACAAAATCGGCTTTTTCTAATTTCATAACTAGAGACAATTTGTTCTGTATTAATAGAATTACAAAAAAAGCTAAGGTGGAAAAAATGGATGCAAAAAAAACTAATTGTACTGGTTCCATATGCTCAAGCGACAATTTAAATGCAGATGCAACAGTTGACCAAAAGAAAATCGCTGATACTGCAAAAAGATAGGGCTTAAATTGTTTAGAAAGATAATTCATTATTTAGGTTAATTTTTTATCACTAATTAAGTGCAACAAATTAAATCTTTTTAATTAAAGCAATACTATATATTGCTAACGCAATCCATACACCGATAAAAGCAAATAACTGGCTTTGGCTGATAGCTTCATCAAACATGAAATGGCCAATAATAAATTGCAAAGAAGGTGTCGTAAAAAATAAAATGCCGGTAGTAGTCATTGGTAGTATTTTAGCTCCTGCTGTAAATAATGCTAACGGCACAACAGTCACAAGTCCTGCAAAAATTATTAAAATATCGGTACTAAGATTAATAGATAGAAATCCTAACTGATTAACACTTATTAACCAAACATAGAATGCTATAGTCAAGGGCAATAATAGTAACGTTTCAACTAATAAGCCAGGAACGGAAGATGTTTTAATAATCTTTCTAGCAATACCATAGGAAGCAAAACTAAAACCCACTATCAAGCCAATCCAAGGAAAGGAATCGCCACTCAAAATATAGTAAGAAACACTCAATATAGCAATAATAACTGCTACTTTTTTATAGCTTGATAGTCTCTCTTTAAATATTATATAGCCGCCCAATATTTGTATAAGCGGACTAATAAAATATCCCATACTAGCCTCAACAATCTTGCCATAATTCACTGCTAATATATATACCCCCCAATTAACAGCGATTATAATAGCGCTAATTAATAGATTGGTAACCTCTTTTTTTGAAGAGATAGCCGCCATAAACTCTAAATACCATTTTCTTTTTATTAGCACCATAATTAAAAGTACTGGGACAGCAAAAAATATCCTGTGTGCAAGAATCTCACTAGCAGCGACATGAGATAAATAAGACCAATATATTGGAAATCCGCCCCAAAAAATATAGCCAGAAAGTAAAAGTAAAAGGCCTTTATTCATGATTAATTTGTGAGTAAAAAGTTGCTATCATAACAGCAATATTGATAACCAAACTTGATATATTTAGTCAAATAATTAATTGAATAGAGCTTAGTTAAACGCTTATTTAAGGCTTTATTCCTACAACTCAGTGGTGTTGACTCAGAGCAAATCTTCGAATTCCTTAACTATATTGTCAGAATCCCATTCCAAAGCACCACGATAAGCATAACGAATCTTTCCTTGTTTATCTAAGACAAAGTTTGATGGATACGCATAAACCTTCCAGTCTCTTACCGCCACTCCATTTGTATCGAGCAATATAGGAAGATCGAATTTTATTTTATTTAAAAATTCATTAATAGATTTCTTATCTTCACCAATATTTACTGTCAGTATGTCGAATGCTTCATTACTTAAGCGCTCATATAGACGAACCAGTGATGGTATCTCCTTTACGCAAGGCTTACACCAGCTAGCCCAAAAATTTATCAATACCACCCTACCTTTATAATCATTAATATCAATAGTTTTATCATTTATAGACGACAAAATTAACTCTGGAGGAGCTGGATTACCTTGAAATGGAATTAATTTAGGGTCATATAAGAGTGACTTTGTCTCTATTTTATTTAGCGATATATTTTTTACTACCTTAGGGATTACAACTGTTGACATTAGTTGTATTGCATTCAAATATATATCAGTTAAATCGCTCTTATACTTCAAGTCTGTCTCTGTTAGGCTTGTTTCTGCCCTCATTTCAAAGCCCCCAGAAACACCTCTTAATAGGTGGGTAAATACTGAACTGCCGCCTTTTTTCAACGTATTAGAAATTTCTTCAGACCTTAAAAATTTAGTACTATTTTGTGGCAATATTATGTAAATAGGGAGATTACTTAATTTCGCGCTATCTATATATCTTGCCTCTTCACCAAGTAGAGGCGCCCCACTAATTAAATGTGGTGAATGAAAAATATGTCCACTAATAAAGTTTGATTTTGGATATTTTTTTTGAAACTCAAATGCAGTTCTCAAGGCTAATTTTGCTCCACGCCCAGAAGTTATAAGAAATATTCTGGAATAGCCTTTTGTTTTTGCAATAGATATAATTTCAACAATATCATTAATTTCAAATTTGTCTATACTACTTCGACCTTCAGATATCATATAACTTTCATGTAAATCAGCAGCCCAAACATCAACCCCACTGAAAGCCAATTGTTGTGCTGTTGGGACATAGCCATTGCCAAAGCCTCTCTCTGAAGGCAAATATAAAAACAATACTTTTCCATTTGACTGATAAACATCAAGGCTAATTGTATTGTTAGAAGATAATTCTATATCTATATTTTCACCAGCAAAAGACAAGGTAGAAAACAATAAAAAGATAATAAAGATCTGTCTCATATGTAAGTCAAATTATATGTATTGATGTGCTACTTAAAAAACTATATTAGAGAAGCATTATATATATAAATTAATTAAAACACAAATAATATAATATTTTATGTAGTAAAAATTTATATTAATGATGGTTATTTATTGATTTGATATAAAAAAAGCCCGTCTAAGACGGGCTTTTTATAGATATTTAAAGCTTATTACTTATGAATATTTACTACAGAAAATGCTCCACCAGTAACTTGACTCTCTGCATATGAACCATTAGCTGTACCACCTGCATCCAACTCAACGCCAGTAGCGCCAACATAGTCAACAGGAATGCCTTGAGAAATCATAGCTAAACATTCGCCTAATTTACCGGCATAACATTGATACCCAGGAGCATTAGCAACATCCATTACTTGCGCCTGAATTGCAGCTCTGTCAGTTGAACCTGCAGCCTGAGAAGCTAGAATAATCAAAGCCATAGCGTCATAAGATTCAGCTGAAAATACACCCAAACCATTAACTCCGCCTACAGCAGCTACTCTAACCCAATTATCAGAAAGAGAAAGGTCTGGTGAAGGCATGGTGCCCCATGAACCATCTGCAACCGCTCCTGAGGTTACATCACTAATCATTCCGTCGCCAAATACATAATTACTAAAAGCACCTGTATCTTCTGAAGCGGCAATAATTCCTCTACCACCAGTATCAGCATAGCCCAATACAGCTAAAGTTGATGAACCACCGGCAGATAATGCTGCAACATCAGCAGAGTAGTCAGCTTTATCGTCGTCATGACCAGCTAAAACAGTTACTTTACCACCAGCAGCTTCATATGCAGTTACAAATGCATCAGCTAAGCCTTTACCATAGTCACTGTTTGAGTGAGTTACTGCCATATCAGTTTGACCTCTAGAAATTGCAATGCTTGCAAGCACTGGACCCTGTCTAGCATCTGAAGGTGCAGTTCTAAAGAACCATCCACCGTCTTCTAGAGTAGTTAATGCAGGTGAAGTTGCTGATGGTGAAATTGAAACTATACCATTAGGCACTAGGACATTAGTTATAACTGCACCCGTATTACCTGAACAGTTAGGACCCATAATAGCCATAACATTTTCATCATTCATCAAACGTTCTGCCTCAGCAGTTGCAACAGCAGGATCAATACATACTGAATCACCCTGAACAACATTAATTGTAGTTCCACCAAGGTAATTACCAGAAGCATTAGTTTCTGTTACCGCTAGGTTTGCACCGCCAGACATCGGGCCAATCATAGACTCAAGAGGGCCAGTAAACCCTTGAAGCTCACCGACATTGACAGAAGCACCATAAGATGCTGTAGCCATAGTTGCTGAAATAACAAAACCAGCAGTTGTTTTCATATAACTTTTCATTTTATCTCCTAATTTAAAAAAAAGATTCCCCACGCTTTATATGAAAAAAAGCGTATTTCCTTTGGAATTCAAGGTCAATGTTAACATTTTTTTAACTTTATGTAAAAAAAATGATAAAAAAGATTAATACTAGAAAATATAGAATATATTGCAGTAGATTATTAAAAGGTAATCTTTATATATCAATAGATTTATAGTTCTTTATTTTTTTCAGGCAGAATACCGCCTGGAGAGAATCTCATTATTAAAAGCAATATAGTGCCCATAAAAACAAGCCTTAGATAGTGAACCCTGTCTTCTAAAAACTCCAGTGATGTATTCCCTTCCTGAATATAATTACCAAGCATTTCAACCAACCAAAGCCCCATTGGACCAGACTGAATCCACATAAACCAAATTATAAAAGCACCCAAAATAGAGCCCATATTATTACCTGAACCTCCAAGAATAACCATCACCCAGATTAAAAAAGTAAACCTTAAGGGTTGATAAGCTGTAGGAATAAATATTCCATCATAGGTCACTAATAAAGCGCCGGCAACACCAACAATTGCAGAGCCTAGAACAAAAATTTGTAAATGTTGGCGGGTAATATTTTTACCCATCGCTGAGGCGGCAACCTCATTATCTCTAATAGCTCTTACTTTTCTGCCCCATGGAGAGTTTAAAGCAAGATTTGAAAGTACAATAAATGCTGCCAAAATTAAAACGAATAGACCTGTATAGCTTAACTTAACATAAACAACAGCAGCATCTCTAACGTAATCAGTTAGCTGTACTGCTTTTTGTGTTTCAGAGAGTAGATTTAATTCTATCCTATGAATCCATGCAACTATATTTTGAAACCATTCAGACTTCTGCATATCAAGTTCGTAAGCAACAGGTCTTGGAAGTCCATAAACATTTTTAAGACCACGAACAAGCCAATCTTCATTTTTAATAACATAAAGGATAATTTCAGAAATACCTAAGGTTGCAATTGCAAGATAATCTGCTCTTAAACCTAAAGTTATCTTGCCAATCCACCAAGCTGCTCCAGCTGCAGCTAAACCTCCTACCACCCAAGAGAAAGCTACAGGCAGACCAAAACCACCTAAATAACCTGTAATTGCAGGGTTAACTTTTTCAATTAAACCTGCAGCTTCAGAAAAATAATACCTTGTAATTAAATAACCAATAACCACTATAAGAGCCGTCAACCATTTGTTCACTCCTCTCCTATTAAGCAACACTCCAACAATAATCGTTACTGCACCAAAGATCAATGAGAAAAGCATCTTCATTCCACCAGCATCTATAGCTTCAGTGACAGGCTGCTGTGCAATCAAAACTACACTTACACCTCCTAAGGCAGCAAAACCCATAATTCCAACGTTAAATAATCCTGCATAGCCCCACTGAATATTAACGCCAAGAGCCATAATAGCCGAAATTAGAGACAAATTAATAATCCCAAGTGCTAATGCCCATGACTGATTGAACCCAACAAATAAAAGCACTAACCCCATAATAACAAAGCTTATAGGTGTCTTATATAACTCCCAGACATTATTTATATTATTCATCTAATACCTTACCCTTGAACAACCCAGTAGGTTTAATTATAAGAACTATCACCAAAATTACGAATGAGATTGCGTATTTATACTCTGTACCAATGAGCTGAACTAGAGAATTTGGATGCATAGAAAGCGGCAGTAAATATATTAAAAATTTCTTGTACGCATAAGTCAGAAGTATCTCTGAAAATGCGACCAAAAAAGCTCCTGCAATTGCTCCAATCGGTGAGCCGATACCGCCAACGATAACTGAAGCAAAAATTGGTAAAAGTAATAAATGGTATTGCTGTGGCGCAAATCCTTTATCCAATCCATAAAGTGTCCCAGCAATCGTTGTGAAAAGAGCTACCAGTAGCCAGGTTATTCGTACTACTTTATCTGGGTCAATTCCAGACAGAAGAGCCAGTTCTGTGTTATCTGAATAAGCGCGCATGGCTTTTCCAGTTTTAGTTCTTTGTAAGAAATAAAATAAAAAAGAAACTAATAATATTGCAACAGTAATAGTTAAAAACTGAGAAGTTTTAAGCGCAATGCCTTGCTCAAGACCAGTAAATGCTTTGAACTCTCTAACTGAAAAAATAAATCTTTCGCCATCTCCAAACCTTTGGGCAGAGGCTCCTAATACAAACCTAACAATACCTCCAGTAACAAACATAACGCCTATTGATGCTGTAATACCAATAATGTTCTGCTTAGCCTTTATTTTGCGATAGTACCTATAAACCAATCTATCCATTGTAAGTAAGTAAATTGACATCCCAATTAATGCCATTGGAATTGCTAATAGTGCAGTTGGCACGCCAGTTATTGTCCAGCCTCTACTAATCATATATCCACTAATTATTATAGTAAGCATGGTTCCGAAAGCCATGCTATCACCCTGGGCAAAATTAGAAAACCTTAGGATTGAATAAACCAAAGTTACCGCTAAAGCCCCTAAAGCCAATTGAGAGCCATAAGATAATGCTGGGAGAATTACAAAATTAGTAAGAAGAGCGAATGCGTTAATAATGTCAATTGATTCAGACATTTAACCTCCTAGAAACTTCTTTCTTACAATAGGGTCATTGATTAAGTCTCGCCCTGTTCCAGTATGTTCATTTCTTCCAGAAACTAAAACATAACCCTTATCAGCTATATTAAGTGCTTGTTGAGCATTTTGCTCAACCATAAGAACTGCCATACCAGCTTTTTTAACGTCAAGAATATTAGAAAAAATTTCATCCATTACTATAGGTGATACTCCTGCTGTAGGCTCGTCTAAAAGCATAACAGAAGGTTTTGTCATCATAGCCCTTCCAAATGCTACTTGCTGCCTTTGGCCACCAGAAAGTTGCATTGCTAATTGTTTACGTTTTTCATGGAGGATAGGAAAAAGCTCATACACCTCATCTATGGTTTTATTAATGTCATCTTCCCTAATGAACCCACCCATTTCAAGATTCTCTTCCACTGTCATTGATGGGAACACATTTTTTGTTTGGGGTACAAATGCTAAGCCATGATTGATCCTATCTTGTGTTGAAAGCATAGAAATATCTTTACCATCAAGAGTAACTGAACCTGAGGTTGCCTCTAACATTCCTAAAAGCACTCTCATAACTGTTGATTTCCCAGCTCCATTTGGACCGACAATTACCGCAAGCTCTCCTTTTTCAACACCAACTGAGCACTCGTGTAGTATTGGAACTACCCCATAAGAAGCAACCAAATTATTCCCTTCAAGATAAGCCATTATTGAGTCACCCCGGTTTTAATTCCTTTACCCAAATAAGCTTCAATTACTGCATCACTACTTTTTATCTCATTAGGTGTTCCACTCGTTAGAATTTGGCCCTCAGCAAGAACAACAACTGGATTGCAAAGCCTTGAAATAAAGTCCATATCGTGCTCAATCATACAAAACGTATAGCCTCTTTCTGAGTTTAACCTCAATATAGCATCACCAATCTGTCTAAGTAGAGTCCTATTAACACCGGCACCGACCTCATCTAATAGAACAACCTTAGCATCTACCATCATAGTTCGAGCTAGCTCTAGTAATTTTTTTTGACCCCCGGAAAGATTACCGGCTCTCTCATTCTTGAGATGACTTATACTCAAAAAATCTATGACTTCCTCTGCCTTTTTCTGATTTTCATCTTCTTCTACTTGAATTTGCTTTCTTTTGAACCAGGTATTAACAATACTTTCTCCCAACTGATTAGCTGGAACCATCATTAAATTTTCAAGCACACTTAAAGTTGGAAACTCGTGTGCAATCTGGAAAGTTCTAAGGAGGCCTTTATGGAAAAGTTGATGAGAGGTTAGATCAGTAACATCTTCTCCATCAAGAATTATCTCTCCTTCTGTAGGCTGATATAATCCAGCTATCAGATTAAACATGGTTGTTTTTCCGGCTCCATTAGGGCCAACTAATCCTGTTATTGAGCCTCTATCAATATGTAAATCAACGCCATCAACAGCTTTGATGCCACCAAAATGTTTGGATAGATTTTTTATAGTGATCATTCTATTTGATTTAAAAGTAATTCGTATTAACTAAAAAACTCGTGGGATTATGCTGTAATTGAATACATTTATCAATAATAATTCAATAAAAAATTATCAATACTAAGGCAATACTTTATTATATGGCTTAACGGTAACCTTTTCATAGACTCCTGACTCCACAAATGGGTCTTTTTCTGCCCATAATTTTGCGTCTTCAAGACTATCAAACTCTGCCACTATCAATGAGCCTGTAAAACCTGCTTGACCCGGCTCATTATTATCGATTGCTGGATGTGGTCCGGCTACTATTAGCCTCCCTTCTTGTTTTAATAAATTTAATCGCTCGACATGGGCTGGACGCGCAGACATGCGCTTCTCTAATGAATTTTCAATATCTTCTGCAATAATTGCGTAGAGCATCTATATATCCTCCAAACCTAGCACATCTTCCATTGTAAATAAACCTTTTGACTTATCTTTTAGCCACAATGAGGCCCTAATGGCACCATTGGCAAAAGTCATTCTTGATGAGGCTTTGTGTGTTATTTCTACTCTCTCACCCTCCATAAAGAAACTTACAGTGTGCTCACCCACAATATCTCCACCACGAATTGTAGAAAACCCAATAGTTTTTCTATCACGAGGCTCTTCGATACCCTGGCGACCATATACTGCGCATTCAGATAAATTTCTACCTAATGCATTAGCAATAACCTCTCCCATTTTAAGAGCTGTTCCTGATGGAGAATCTACCTTATGCTTGTGATGAGCTTCAACTATCTCAATATCTGAATCTTCTCCAATCACTTTGCTGGCTTTTTCCAATAACTTTAAAGTTAGGTTTACTCCAGCACTCATATTTGGAGCAAAAACTATAGGTATATCAGTAGCAGTTTTGTTTATTAATTTTAACTGCTCATCATCGAAACCTGTAGTACCAATTACCATCGATTTTCCTAATCTTTTACAACTATTCAAATATCCAATTGTTGCCTCTGGCCTAGTAAAGTCAATCAGAACATCGAAACTATCGATAAAATCATCCAAGCTATCGCCATAATCAATTGCAACACCTAATATTGCTTGATCAGAAAGGCCTATTGCCTCGATGATTGTTTGGCCCATCCTTCCAGATGCCCCTGATACTGCTATTTTTATCATATTTTTTTTATTTGTTATATATTACAATCAGCCGAAAAATATAAGGCTTTGATTAATAAGGGCAATTTTACTATCATTAGATTACGATTTGACTTACTTTATTGTTTCTATAATTTGCATCTGAATTAGTAAAATTAGTTTTAAAAACAAAGCTAATAAAATTTTATTTTTGTCTCTATAGATTAAACAAAAACTATATATAGTTTTCTAAAAATCCATTATTTTTGGTTACTATATCCAAATCCTTCAAAGTTGATAATAGCTCTTTCATTTTGTCAATTGGCATAGAGTTTGGGCCATCACTCATGGCATTATCTGGATCTGGATGAGTTTCTATAAACAAACCTGAAATGCCTACAGCTATAGCAGCCCTTGAGAGTACTGGAACCATATTTCGTTGTCCTCCAGAACTACTTCCCTGCCCTCCCGGCTGTTGAACTGAGTGAGTAGCATCAAAAACAATCGGACAATTTGTTGAACGCATTGTTGAAAGACCGCGCATGTCTGAAATTAGAGTGTTATAGCCAAAAGAAGTTCCCCTATCACAAACAGTTATTTGCTTGTTGCCTGTTGCAATAGCTTTCTCTACTACATTGTTTATGTCCCATGGCGCTTGAAACTGTCCTTTTTTTATGTTAACTGGCAGTCCCTGTTTGCAAACATTCTGAATAAAGTTGGTTTGCCTAACCAAAAATGCAGGGGTTTGCAACATATCTACCACTGAAGCCACTTCGTCAAGTGGGCTGTCCTCATGAATATCTGTAAGAGTAGAGACGCCAACCTCATCTTTAACTTTTTGTAAAATCCTTAAACCCTCTTCTATTCCTAAGCCACGAAAACTATTAGCACTAGTCCTATTTGCTTTGTCATAGGAAGATTTATAAATAAAATTAATCCCCAAATCAGAGGTCACTCTCTTTAAGTAGGTAGCGGTTTCTAATGCTAAAGACTCAGACTCTATAACACAAGGTCCAGCAATCAAAAAAAATGGATGTTCGATTCCAATCTCAAAGTCTAATAATTTCATTATCTTGTCCCAATTATTTTGCTACTAATTATAGGTTATATACAATCTTCGTTATACAAATTGACTAAAAAACACTTTAGATGAATTTATTGTTAGTTAACCATCCTAAGTATAAAATACCCAATTATGGAAAATACGCCCGACATCTTAAAAAAAATTATTGCCCGTAAAAAAATAGAGATAGAAGAGTGCAGAAATAATACTTCCCTTGATGATATGATAGCTAAATCAAAATATGGACTCCCTACAAGGGGGTTCTATGAAGCATTAAATAATAAGTCAAAAAGAAAAGAAAGTGCTGTTATAGCGGAGATCAAGAAGGCTTCTCCATCTCGTGGCGTACTAAGAAAAGACTTTAACCCTATTGATATCGCTAAAAGCTATGAATCAGGAGGAGCCACTTGTTTATCAATCCTTACAGATAAAGACTTTTTTAAGGGCGACAATCAGTACTTAATTGATGCAAGAGAGGCTGTAAATATTCCCGTTCTAAGGAAAGATTTTATTATTGACCCATACCAAGTATATGAAGCAAGGGCGATCAATGCTGACTGCATTTTGTTAATCGCTTCATGTTTAAACGATATTCAATTAAAAAACTTATCTGACCTAGCTATAGAATTGTCAATGGACGTTCTTGTTGAGGTGCATGATTTAGATGAGTTAAAGAGAGCCCTGAAATTGAACTTACCTATGGTTGGAATAAACAATCGGAATCTGCGTACTTTTGAGGTTTCATTACAAACTACTATTGATTTGCTTAAAGAAATAAATGATAACTCACTAGTAATAACTGAAAGTGGCATTTTGACTAAACAGGATGTTGAATTAATGCGCGTTAATGAAATATATGGTTACCTTGTTGGAGAGGCATTCATGCGCCAAGATAACCCAGGAAGAGCCTTACAGGAGATTTTTTCATGAAAACAACAATAAGATGGATAGATGGAATGATGATGTTAGGTGAATCCCCAAGCGGTCACTCAATTGTCATGGATGGGCCAGAGGAGTTTGGTGGAAAAAACCTCGGTATAAGGCCTATGGAGTTGCTAATTTTGGGTGTCGGTGGATGTACTACTGTTGATATAGTTTCAACCCTAGAAAAGATGCGCGAACAAGTTACGGACTGTAAGGCTGAAATTACTAGTGAACGTGCCAAAGATTACCCAAAAGTTTTTACCAATATCCATATACATTTTATTATCAAAGGTAAACAATTGAGCGATAAAAAGATTCAAAAAGCTATCACCCTGTCCGCGGAAAAATATTGCTCTGCCTCTATAATGATTGCTAAGACTGCTAATATTACTCACGACTTTGAAATAATTAATGTTGATTAATCAGAAGATATATCTAATATATATTAGCCACCTTTTAGTTTTTTATAGTTTACAATGATACATATTAAGCTTTCAATCAACCCTATCAGTGACAACTATTAAACATCTCTGTAATATTATTTTTTGTATTTCGTTATTGGTTACGCAAAATATATATGCAGAAAGTCAATCCGATGAAATTAAGGATAAGCTAATCAACATAAATATCAATCTGCTAGACCTTGAGATACGCTATAAATTAGGCATCAATAGTTCCGATATAAATCTTGAAACTATGAGTGTTTATAATCAAATTTTATACTATGAGAACAGACTAAATTCTTTAGAAAATAATCAGAATTCTAAAGGCAACTGGAATAGTACTGAAGAAATGATACTTAATGCCAAAAAGAAGGTCGAAGCTTTAAAACAAAAGCTTAAGCTCGAGGGAGATTGGGGTAAAGTAAGACTAAAACTTGATCCGAAAGAGCAGTACCAAAAAATAGACCTTAATTATATCTACGGCTTTTAAATAATTAACACTTAACAGCGATTCAAACAATAAATAATTTGGCGTATAATGTTCTCTCTTTGGAGAGTTGGCCGAGTGGCTGAAGGCGCGCCCCTGCTAAGGGTGTATAGGGTTTATCCCCTATCGAGGGTTCAAATCCCTCACTCTCCGCCATTACACACATAATGTTATAAATTTATCACAACTATGAACGATTCACCATTAATTATTGCAGGAAAAACCTATAACTCTCGTTTATTGGTTGGCTCCGGTAAATACAAAGATTTAGAAGAAACAAGATTGGCCACAGAGGCCTCTGAAGCAGACATTATAACTGTTGCAATTCGTCGAACCAATATAGGTCAAGACGAAAATGAGCCTAGTTTATTGGATGTCATTTCTGTTGATAAATACACAATACTTCCAAACACTGCTGGCTGCTTCAACGCAAAAGACGCTGTAAGAACTTGTCACCTAGCTCGCGAATTGTTAGAGGGTCGTAACTTAGTAAAACTTGAAGTGCTAGGTGATGAAAAAACCCTATACCCAAACATCGTAGAGACACTATCTGCTGCACATACACTAGTTAGTGATGGTTTTGATGTAATGGTCTACACAAATGACGACCCAATCGTTGCTAAAGAGCTAGAAAAGATTGGTTGTGTTGCCGTTATGCCTCTTGCATCTCTGATTGGTTCTGGTCAAGGTATTAGTAACCCTGCAAATATCAAACTTATTAAAGAACAGGCTAACGTTCCTGTGCTGGTAGACGCAGGCATAGGTTGCGCATCGGATGCTGCAAAAGCAATGGAGTTAGGTTGTGATGGTGTATTAATGAACTCCGCTATAGCTAATGCACAAGACCCTGTCCTAATGGCCAGCGCGATGAAGCACGCTGTGGTCGCTGGAAGAGAGTCTTTTCTTGCTGGCAGAATGATGAAAAAGGCCTACGCCTCAGCTTCATCGCCGATGGAAAACTTAATCTAAGAAACTTTCAGCTTCTTTTTCTTCTTTAGGCTTTTTAGTTCTAACTCCTGGTTTTACTAGAACTTCTAGAAAAAAAGTATCCAAACCCTCTACATTGGCTTCAGAGATAACCTTATTAATTTCAGAGACATGTATCATGGCGCAAGTTAACTCGTCAGCACCATAACGACAATCGAAATCCCAATAATCTACATTCTCTGGTAGTGCTTTATTGCGCTCTCTCTTTATGTATTTTTTAACCTCATACTTAATTGCTTCTACCACTCTAGGTCTTTTCTTTTTCGGGTGTGAAAAACTGAATGTTTTTTTCATGATAATTCAGGTTAAATAATTAACGAGATATTATACTCTCTATGCAATCTTTCCTTGCGGTAAGAATAATGAAAAAGACTACTGTGCAGTCCAACCACAATCAATATTTAAGCTAGATCCTGTTATTGATTTAGCGCTTTCTGAGCACAAGTAACGCACCAACTCAGCCACCTCATTCGGTTCAATGAGGTGCTTTATTGCGATTGTTTTTAGCATAATTTTTTCTATAACTTCGTCTTCGTTTATTCCGTGAGCCTTTGCTTGGGCAGCTATTTGATTATCTACGAGTGGTGTTCTAACATAAGATGGGCATATTGCGTTAACTGTAATTCCTAATTCACCACCCTCAAGTGCGGCAGTTTTAGTTAGACCTATTAAACCATGCTTAGCAGAAATATAGCCCGCCTTATTCAGTGATGCAACCTGTGCATGAACTGATGCCATGTTGATCACTCTGCCCCATTTATTTGACTTCATAAATGGCCAGGCATATTTAGTCAGTAGGAATGGGGCGGTAAGCATTAATGATATCATTTGTTCCCATTTATCTTCATCGAACTCTACTACTGGAGATATGTGCTGAAAGCCAGCGTTATTAATTAATATATCAACGCTTCCATATTCTTTGTAGGCAGCTTCAACTAAATTTTTACATGCTTCTCGGTCTGTTAAATCTGAATGAACAAAAAAACCATCTATCTGTTTTGCAACACTCATGCCGTCATCTTCATTAACATCAGCTATCACTACTGAGTGGCCCTCTTCAGCTAGCTTTTGAGATATAGATTTTCCTATACCATTAGCCCCTCCAGTTACTATTGCGCATTTAGGCTTTATACTCATAAGTGTTCCACAGTTTTTGAAAAGGCATGAATTACTATTACTCCTGCAACAATAAGACCCATGCCTATAACTGCTGCAAGATCAGGTGTCTGCTTGTACCACAAAAAACCTATAATAGCGACCAAAACTACCCCTGCCCCTGACCAAATGGCATAAGTAACACCAATCGGGAAATATTTAAGCACAATAGACAAATAATAAAAAGATAGAACATAGCCAACAACAACAGTTAAGCTTGGCCAGAATTTTGTGAAACCTTCTGTAGCCTTCAATGCGCTAGTTCCAATAACTTCTGCCACTATAGCTATTGCTAAATAAAAATAAGTCATCGCCGCTCCAATAAATACGCTTGAATTACATCATACCAGCACTATTACATAAATATTTATTATGCAAAATTATAATACTCAAAACTATTGCATTTAGTCTAACAAATACATAACAAGCATTAAAATAGTGGCTATGGATTTTTTTAAACCGCTTAATAATTTAAAGCAAAATCACCTATATAGGTCCAGAAAAGTTATAGAGACTAGATCAGGTAATCATATTATTATTAATGGAAAGTCATTAATTAACTTTTGCTCTAACGATTACCTTTCTTTGGCTGATCATAAGCTTGTAAAAGAGGCGTATAAAATAGGTGTTAATAAATATGGCGTTGGCTCAGGTGCATCGCACTTGGTAAGTGGACACTCTGTTGCTCATAATGAGCTTGAAAACTCTTTAGCTGAATATACTGGCCAAGAAAAGGTGTTATTATTTTCTACAGGCTATACAGCAAACATTGGTATATTTTCAGCACTTAGAGATGACCTAGATTGGATACTTCAAGATAAGCTGAACCACGCTTCTTTGATTGACGCTAACCATTTAATAGGATTGCCCTTACAAAGGTATATACACAATAATATTGAGTCACTTGAGAGAAAAATATCTAAACAATCTGGGCAAGGGTTAATTGTTACTGACAATATATTCAGTATGGATGGAGATCAAGCCGATATAAGTTCTATTGAAAAATTAGCACAAGGCAATAATGCCATTATGATGCAAGATGATGCTCACGGCTTTGGCATTATTGAGCCAAATATACCTGTAAATTCAATATATATGGCCACCCTAGGAAAGGCTGCTGGAGCTATGGGTGCATTTGTATCTGGCAAAGAAGATTTTATTGAATATTTAATACAAAAATCAAGGCCATATGTATATACAACAGCTATTTCTCCAGCAATATGTGTTGCTATAATGAAAAGCATTGAGCTAATTAAAATAGGCGAACAAAAGGCCAAATTACTATCAAATATAGCTTTCTTTAAAGATCTATCTTTAGAGTTAAATTTACCAATATCTAAATCTTTAAGTGCAATACAACCAATAATTATTGGCAGCAATGAAAGAGCTATAGTTGCTTCAAAAAAACTTTTTAATAAGGGCTTTTATGTTAGCGCTATTAGACCACCTACAGTACCTAATAACACAGCTAGATTGAGAATAACTATTTGTGCCGAGCATTCAAAAAATGAAATAGAGCAACTACTTGTATCGACAAAAGATGTTATATAGCGAGACTATTGGAACAGGCCCTAATCTTGTTATGTTGCATGGCTGGGGATTTAGTTCGGCGCTTTTTAGTAGAGTAATTGATAAATATAAAAATCAATACCAGATAACCCTAATTGACCTTCCAGGTCATGGGAGGAGCGATAATGTTGATGGGGGGATTGATGAATGGTGCAATGAAATTATAAACATACTGCCAGAAAATCCGATACTACTTGGCTGGTCATTAGGAGGCCTCATTGCCATAAATATTGCTTCCAAGTCAAAGATATCAAATCTAATTCTTGTGGCATCTACCCCTAACTTTATAAAAAGTTTTAACTGGGAATATGGCATAGATATAAATAATTTTAAGAATTTTTCTGAATCTATACAAGCTGATATATCAAAAGGGCTTAAGCGATTTATTAGCCTTCAAACTACTCAAAAGAGTCGACTTAGAGAACTAAGCAATCTAATTGATGAATACCCAGCAAGCCCATCATCACTAGAACAAGGTTTGGAAATACTTTATTCGACAGACGTTAGTAATGAACTTAAAGATCTGTCAATTCCTATTCAGGCAATATTAGGGAAAAATGACGTTCTCGTTCCTAAAAAATTAAGTTACTGGTATGAATGCCAAGGAATACCAGTAACTATAATAAATACCGGTCATTTGCCATTTCTGCACTCTGACTTCAAACTATCCTTATAAGGCAATTTATAAGTATAATTATTCGTTAATACATTTACCAGAGAGTAGTTATGTCGCCATTAGTTGGTGTTATCATGGGATCAAAATCTGACTGGCCTACCATGAAAAATGCAGTAAAAATTCTTGAAGAGTTCGGTGTCCCACATGAAGTCAAAGTAGTTTCGGCCCATAGAACTCCAGACCTTATGTTTGATTATGCATCCAATGCATCGGCAAGGGGCTTAAAGGTTATAATTGCTGGGGCTGGAGGTGCAGCACATTTGCCTGGCATGGTCGCCGCCAAGACTATTGTTCCTGTTCTTGGTATTCCTATTCAATCTAAAGCCTTAAGTGGAAAAGACTCTCTACTTTCAATTGTGCAAATGCCGGCAGGAATTCCTGTAGGAACTCTTGCTATTGGCGATGCTGGAGCAAAAAATGCCGGAATTTTGGCAGCACAAATTGTTGCCAATGAAAATGAAGAAGTTAGAGAAAAAGTTGCTATATTTAGAGCAAATCAAACTCAAGAAGTGCTAGACAATCCAGACCCTGTTAATTAAATGAAGATAGGTGTTATAGGTGCTGGACAACTCGGCAGAATGCTTGCCCTTAGTGGCTACCCATTAAATCATCAGTTTGGATTTACAACCAAAAGCAATAACGAGCCATCCTCAATGCTTGGTTTAGTTTTTAATGAAAACGAATGCCAAAATAGTGCCGAATCAATAATGAATTTTGCTGATGTAGTTACTTATGAGAGTGAAAACACTGATGTAGAAATTATCAGAAATATTAGCAAAAATGTTAAGGTATTTCCGAGTGAAAAATCTCTCTTCATCTCGCAACATCGTTGCCGTGAAAAAAAGTTATTTGATAGCTTAAACATTCCATGCGCTCCTAACCAGAAAGTTAATTCATTAAATGACCTTAGGCTGGCACTTAATAATATAGGGTTTCCAGCTATATTAAAAACTGCAACTAATGGTTATGATGGGAAGGGTCAGTTTGTCATTCATAGTGATAGTCAGATTGATAAGGCTTGGGATAGTATGAATGGAGTTGAGTCAATATTAGAAGGCTTTGTAAGCTTTAAACGAGAACTTTCATTGATTGCTGTCAGGGGAATTGATAACGACCATAAATACTACCCACTAGTTGAAAATATTCACCACAATGGAATCTTAAGAAAGACAATAGCACCAGCTAATAGAATAGACCATAATATTCAAGATATTGCAGAGAAATATATGCGGAAAATATTAGATGAGCTCGACCATGTAGGGGTTTTGACTATTGAATTTTTTGAGACAGATAAAGGATTACTAGTAAATGAAATAGCGCCAAGAGTTCATAACTCTGGTCATTGGACTATAGATGGAGCAACAACATCCCAATTTGAAAACCATATCAGGGCAATAACTGGCATGCCTCTAGGAGACACAACTCCAATTCACAATTGTTGTGCTATGGTTAATATAATTGGCAAAACCGGTGATACAAACTCGGTCCTTAAAATGCCAAACACTCATCTACACTTATACAACAAAAAGGAAAGGAAAGACAGGAAAATAGGCCATATAAATGTTAATGCAGGGTCTGTAGATGAGCTACAAAAAAGATTATCTCAATTAAAGCAATATTTGCCTAAATAAATATTGGCACTATAGAGCATATTAATAGCAACGCCATTACCTTATTAAATAACTTAATATGGGCATCATTTGTTAATAATTTTTGGAGCCATAGACCTAAAAACAGCCAAACACTTGCACTAGGAACGGTTACTAGAATATTGCTTGCAGCCAATGTCAGCACTTGGGACTTGACATCTCCACTGTTTATATACACACTTATACCAGTAATGGTCATTACTATAGCCTTTGGGTTAACCCATTGAAATAATACTACCTGAAGGAATGTTAACGGCTTTGATTTGCTGTGTGCTTTAGATTCATTACTAGTCGTTGCAATTCTATAGGACAAATAAATAAGCACAGCTACCCCCACATACTTAATTAATTCCTGTAACCAAGGTAACTGATTAAAAACAACATCTAATCCAAGCCCTATACCAACAATCAATATTGGAAAGCCCAAGATTATGCCAAATAAGTGTGGCAGACTTTTTCGAAAGCCATAATTAATGCCTGAAAACATAATCATAAAATTATTAGGGCCTGGAGTAATTGCCATTACAAAGAAAAAGATTAAGGCAGGAATCAAGTTATCCATTTACTCTGTTTTGCTTAAATTTATCAAACAATATTTTTTCAAACTTATATGCCTCATTTTCACTTACCTGTTTTGTACGAAGGTGCTGAATAACATGAATCATTTCATGACAAAAAGCTGTGATAAATTGATCTTCATCTAGGTCTTGCTCTATATCTAAATAGAATTTACCTTTGCCCTCATGGTCTGTCCATGCTTGTGCTTTTTCAAGGTCTAGAATCCTTAAATCAATATCCACCTTTTTCTTTATATCTAACTCTGTTGAGCAAAAGTAATATAAGTCTTTTGCAAGTTTTTGTTGTGTTTTGGTGCCGCCTTCTACATAGATCATGTCAATATAAGAATTCAGCTGAAACGATTATTTAAATATTTAATAATATTCGAAGATTCATACATCCAGGTAGTTTTTTGTCCGTCAATAATCTTTAAGCATGGCACCTTTATTTTCCCGCCTTCGTTCAAAAGTTCTTCGCGATACTTCCCTTCTTGGGCATCACGCTCTTCAATTTTCAAGCTAAGTCTTTTTATTGCTCTTCTAGCTTTTACACAAAAAGGGCATGCATAAAATTGGTATAACTTTATAAACTGCGTTTGCTCGTTAATCTCAGTTTGATAAGACTCATTTCTCTTTACTCTCCTGGGAGAAAATATCCAATCAATGAATATTACAACTCTACCTAACCCCTGCCTGAGTGCTTTTAATAATATTTTCATTAGTAATCCTTTGATTTGAATTTAAATGGGCATTTTATAGGAAATATATTAGAAAATACCTTGCATTATTGTTGGGTTTAATTTATCTAGCTATCAAATTTACGCATTACAAAAGTGAATTATATTTAACCTTTGTCAACTAGAAAAAATCACTTTGCTAGCGCTTTTATAACATTGTCTAGGTCTTCTTGAGTGTCTACACCAATGCCGGTTGGTGCACATGCAACAGAAACATGAATATCGTAACCCTCATCAAGAATTGTCAATTGTTCTAACTTTTCGGATTGCTCTAATGGTGAACTTTGCATTGTTAAATATTCTTTTATAAATTTTGCTTTATAGGCATAAATCCCTATATGCTTATAACACAGGTCAACATTAAAATCACCATCATCTCTAAAATTGGGAATTGGAGACCTTGAGAAGTATAGCGCTTTACTAAATTTATTAAACAATACTTTAACGCAATTAGGGTCTAGATATTGACCCTTACTCTTTAAATTTTCACAAAGAGTTGCTATTTGCATATCACTTTTTATCAAATTATCCGCAACCTGATTGATTACTTCTGGGCTTATCATAGGCTCGTCACCCTGCAAGTTTACAACAACATGGTCATTCTCTATACTGTATATTTCCAGAACTTCTGCTATTCTTGATGTTCCTGAGGTGTGTGATTCTTTTGTCATGCAAGCTTCTGCACCAAATTTTTTAGCTACTGAAAAAATACGATCATCATCTGTAGCTATTATGACTCTAGAGGCATTACTCTTTAATGCGTTTTCATAGGTGTGTTGGATAAGTGGCTTAGAGTGTATGTCACACAATAATTTAGCTCTCAAACGGCTTGAGCCATATCGTGCAGGTATTACAACAGAAAAATCCATTATTTTTTCTTGTGCAGTTTCCGTGCTTCCTCTTCTAAAAGCACAGGTATGCCATCTTGTATAGGATATGCTAGTCCACTTTTTTCGCAAACCAATTCATCCCCAAGTTGCTTTAATGGAGCTTTACTCTTAGGGCATACCAATATTTTTAATAGATCCTTATCGATCATAATTTCTCTTGGAGTTTGTTTAAAAAATCTTCGCTAATATCTACTTCAGTTAATAAATACCACATGTTGTCGTTAGCAAATTCCCTACATTTTACACAATCCTTAGTAGTCATAATAATGGGATGATTGGAGCTAAATAAAAAGTCACTCTCCGAGTAATAGTAATGATCTTTAAAAGAATGTGGCAATACATCGATATTTAAATCAACAAGTGTGTCAAAAAATCTGTCTGGATGTCCAATTCCAGCAACTGCATGGCATGTCTGATTATGAAAAAAATCTAGTGGTTTTTTTTCTAAAGTCAAAACATTAACAAAAAATTTTGGAACTAAAGAAGAATATATCTCGCCAGGATGCATCGCCCCATTATTAACAACAAAATCTACACTATTGAGCCTAGATAATGGCTCCCTTAAAGGACCTGAAGGTAAAAAGAAGCCATTGCCAAAGCGCCACTTTCCATCAACAACTACTATTTCAATCTTACGGCCCATTGAATAGTGCTGTAGTCCGTCATCACTTATCACTAATTCGACATCAAAATCTTTTATTAAGTCTTTTACTGCTTGAACTCTATTGGTATTAACTACAACCGGTACATTGGTTTGAGTTGCAATTAGTAGCGGCTCATCTCCAGACTCTGAAGCATTCGATTCTTGGTTAACATACAAACTACCAACTCCATGCTTCCCTCCAAAACCTCGAGAAACAACGCCTATATTTAAACCGCGACCCTTGAAGTGTTCAACTAGTGCGATAACTATAGGTGTTTTCCCGCTACCTCCAACTGTAATATTGCCCACAACTATAACAGGAATATCAAAATTGTATATTGTTAAAAAATTAAAACGATATAGCAGCCTTCTGAAAGAAGTCAGCAAGTAATATACTACGGAAACTGGTAACAAGATATAACTTAATAAACTTTTTTTATTTAGATTCACAATATATTATTAATCAATTGATAGTAATTTAATAATTGTTAAAAATAACCAATAAAGTAGTTGAAAGTAAATAAAAAATCTATATAAATACTAATTCCATATATAGCTATTATAAAACATACAATTCATTCTTTTATTGACCTTTAAAGTGTTAATTATGACAAAATATCATTATCATGGGTATTGAATTTCAAGTTTCAACAAAATATTTACGCTCTAATCAAAAAAAAGGCTTTGTTTCCTTCATATCAGGGGTCTCTATGATTGGCCTTGTGCTTGGGGTTATGACACTTATAACAGTTCTGTCGGTAATGAATGGCTTTCATAAGGAACTAAGAGAAAGAATACTAGGTGCTATCTCTCATTCATATATAACCGAATTTGGCGATATTCTTTACGACTGGGAGGAAGTTCGAAGCTCAATTAACAAACACCCTCAAGTTATCGACTCCTCTCCATATATACAAGCATATGGATTACTTAATACTCATAACAAATCTTTTGGTGTTACTGTCAGAGGCATATCTCCTTCATATGAAAAAAACATCTCCAAAATCATAGACAGTTCTAATGATAATGATTTAATAGCGGGTAAATCAGGAATGTTAATAGGCTCAGGTTTAGCCATTAGACTAGGTGTAAGTGTAGGAGACTATGTAGCATTGTTAACCCCTGCAAATTCATCGGGCAATAGCTACCTACAGCCAAATATTAGTCAATTTATTATATCCTCTATATTTGAAGCAGGAATTAATGAGTACGACAATAGCCTAGCACTTATACATATTGAACAGGCACAAAAAACTTTTTCAATGGATGACAAAGTTACAGGTATTCGTTTGAAATTTGATGACCTATTTAGCGCTAAAAGAATTACTAGTGAGATTGTCTCTAGTCTAGGTGTTGACCGTTATTATGGCGTAGATTGGACAGTGCAAAAATCTAACTTTATTAAGGCACTTAATCTTGAAAAACAAATGATAGCTATAGTGCTATCACTAATCATTGCAGTAGCTGCTTTTAATATAGTGTCAATGATGATAATGGTAGTGACAGATAAAAAATCTGACATTGCAATCCTAAGGACTATTGGTATGACCCCTAAAAGACTTGTTAAAATATTTTTCTATCAAGGGTTAAGTATAGGTTTAGTTGGTATTCTGGTAGGAGTTGTTTTGGGAGTTGCTCTTGCCCTTAATATTGAATCTGTAGTTAGTAGCATAGAATCAGTTCTAGGATTCCAGTTCTTCCCTAAAGATGTTTTTTATATCGATAGATTCCCATCTGAGGTTCATATAAACGACATACTCATGGTTGTTTTGGGGGCAATAGTACTTGTTGTCATTGCATCCATATATCCTGCTATTAGAGCAGGCAAAGTAAATATTGCTAAAGTACTAAGCCATGAATAATGTAATAAAATGCAAAAATATAAGGTACAGCTATCATGACGGCGATAGAGAGACTCCTATACTGAGCAACCTAAATTTTGAAGTTTCCCAAGGCGAATCAATCGCCATTTTAGGTCAGTCAGGCTGCGGCAAATCTACTTTATTGAATTTGATTGGAGGCATTGATAAGCCTAGTAGCGGAGAAGTCTATATTGGTAATAATGATTTAGCAACCCTAAATGAAGAAAAAATAACAGAATTACGTGCCAAAAGTCTTGGTTTTGTTTACCAATTCCACCACCTATTAAAAGACTTTAGTGCAATTGAAAATATAGCTATGCCACTCTTAATACAGGGAATAAACAAAGAAACCTGCATCAAAAAAGCATCTCAAATTACAAAAACAATTGGACTTGAGCATAGAGAAAATCATCTACCATCTGAATTGTCTGGAGGTGAGCGTCAACGTGTAGCAATAGCAAGAGCAATAATTTCTAACCCTAGTTGTCTATTGGCTGATGAACCAACCGGTAACTTGGATGCAAAAAATGCATCATCGGTGCTAGAATTATTGATAAACCTCAATCAACAGCATGGGTCTTCTCTAATAATCGTCACGCATGATGAAAAAATAGCAACGAAAATGGACAGGGTATTAGTTCTTGAAGGTGGCCATCTTAAAGCAGCCTAAGTAGATTTTACTAGTGAGTTGCCTTCATCGACATGGCAAACCTTTTGATTATGGTTTTTCAAATGTCTTATATCTAAAGATGCATAGGAAGATATAGTTAATATATCGCCAACACTACAATTATTTGCGGTCGTCCCATTTAGAGAAATTACTCCAGAATTATCTTTACCGCGAATTGCGTGAGTAATAATGACTCTACCGTTCGTGCTATTGTCTATTTGTAACTGTTCAAATTTTGAGATATTTGCAGCATCAAGAAGTACACCGTCAATCTCGCAACAGTCATCTTTTTCTTTATGGCAATGAGTTACCCTTACTTTGTTTATTTTTGACTTTAAAATAGATATTTGCACTATTTAACCCAAAAACTGAATCATTATGCCAGCTGCAATAGCTGAACCTATAACTCCAGCAACATTTGGTCCCATAGCATGCATTAACAAAAAATTATGAGGATTTGATTCTAGTCCAACCTTGTTTGAGACTCGAGCCGCCATTGGTACCGCGGAAACTCCTGCCGAACCGATTAACGGGTTAATCTTGTGCTTACTGAACACATTCATTATTTTTGCCATTAACAATCCACAGGCGGTTCCTATCGCGAAAGCAACCATTCCCAACAACAAAATACCTATAGTGTCCAATTGTAAAAATTTATCTGCCATCAATTTAGATCCCACAGAAAGGCCCAAGAAAATAGTTACTATGTTTATTAATGAGTTCTGAGTTGTGTCACTTAATCGGTCAACTACACCAGACTCTTTCATTAAATTACCAAATGCAAACATACCCAATAATGGTGCCGCATCAGGAAGTAGGAGTGCAACCAGCATTAATAACATAATTGGGAAAACAATCTTCTCAACAGTCGACACTTCCCTCAATTGCACCATTTCAATTTTCCGCTCTTTCTTGGTGGTTAGTGCTCGCATTATTGGGGGTTGTATAAGTGGCACTAGTGCCATATAAGAGTAGGATGCCACAGCTATTGCACCTAATAGGTCTGGAGCCAATTTAGATGCCACATAAATGCTTGTTGGTCCATCTGCACCGCCAATTATTCCTATCGCAGCAGCATCTTTAAGGCTAAAGTCGAAAACACCTAATGTAGTTAACCCGATAGCCCCTAGTAAGGTGGCAAAAATACCGAACTGTGCTGCAGCGCCTAATAATAATGTCTTGGGATTAGCTAGCAAAGGACCAAAGTCAGTCATCGCTCCTACACCCATAAATATAATAAGTGGAAATGCTCCAGACTCAATTCCTACCACATAAAAAATATGTAATATGCCATCTCCTACTGCTAGATTTGCACCTGGTATGTTGCTTAAGATTGCACCAAAACCTATAGGCAACAACAGCAATGGTTCAAATTTTTTGACTATTGCAAGATATATAAGTAATGCACCTACTAGTAGCATGAATCCTTGGCCAGTTGTTAGCTGGTAAAGACCTGTATTAATCCATAAAGTGTTAAACTGTTCCATCGCTATTAATTAACCCTTTATGTAATAGTTAGTAAGGTTTGGCCAACTTTTACAGAATCGCCTTCTTTAATATTAATATCCAAAACAACTCCATCTTTAGCAGCTCTAATTTCAGTCTCCATCTTCATTGCTTCTAGGATTACCAAAACATCGCCAGCAGTAATTTCCTGATTAGGCTCAACCATTACCTTCCAAATGTTTCCTGAAAGAGGTGCTTCAACAGCTTCGCCTTCGGAACTAGCCGATACATCACTAACAATTTTCTTTGCTGCCGCTCCTGAGGTTATATTATTTGCCTTTTTGGATGCAGACTGCATCGATGTTACTTCTCCACCTGCAGATACTTCAACGGTATACGATTTTCCTTCAAAGGATACAGTATATGAACTTTCCTCAGTGTCTGACTTTGCCGACTCATCTTCTGGCTGTGGCATTGGCTCAAAGAAAGACGGATTGTTGCGATTTTCTAGAAAAGAAATACCCACTTGTGGAAATAATGCGTAAGTAAGTAAGTCATCAATTTTATTCTCGGCAACGGTAATGCTTTTATCGGCAACAATCTCATCGAACTCTTTTTCAAGAATATCCATTTCAGGTTCTATTTTGTCCGCAGGTCTGCAAGTTATTACCTCAGCACCATCCAAAACCCTTTGTTGTAATGAGCTATCCACTGGTGCCGGTGTCGAGCCATACTCTCCTTTCAAGATGCCCGCTGATTCTTTTGTAATAGTCTTGTACCTTTCACCAGTCAAAACGTTTAATACTGACTGTGTTCCGACGATTTGAGATGTTGGAGTTACCAAAGGAATATATCCCAAATCTTTTCTCACTCTAGGTATCTCAAGCAGCACTTCATCCATCTTGTCAGTAGCGTTTTGTTCCCTAAGCTGGTTCTCCATATTTGTTAGCATTCCTCCTGGTACTTGAGAAAGGAGAATTCTTGAGTCTACTCCTTTTAGAGATCCCTCAAGTTTGTAGTACTTTTTACGTACCGGCTTAAAATATAAATCAATTTCTTCTAGTTTTTTCATATCTAGGCCAGTTTTCCTTGGGCTGTTTTCTAGAATAGAAACAACGGAATTGGTTGCTGAATGACCATAAGTCATACTCATAGATCCTATAGATGTATCAACCCTATCGATTCCTGCTTCAACAGCTTTCATTATGCATGCTGTAGAAAGACCTGTTGTGGCGTGAGCATGGAGCTGAATCGGGATATCTATTGCCGCTTTGAGCTCCTTAACTAGGTCATAAGCTACATAAGGCTGCAGAAGTCCTGCCATATCTTTTATACACAAAGAATGAGCTCCCATATCTTCTATCTGCTTTGCCATATCAATCCACATCTGGTTAGTATGGACTGGGCTGACTGTGTACGAGATTGTGCCCTGAGCATGTTTGCCTGTTTTTATGGTTTGGTCTGTTGCTGTTTTAAGGTTTCTAATATCATTCATGGCATCAAAAATACGCAAAACTCCAACCCCATTTTCAGCACAACGATCTACGAATTTACGAACTACATCGTCACTGTAATGACGGTATCCAAGCAAGTTTTGACCTCTAAGTAACATTTGTTGAGGTGTATTTGGCATAGCCTTACTTAGCTCTCTGATTCTATCCCACGGGTCTTCACCAATAAAACGGATGCAAGAGTCAAAAGTAGCTCCGCCCCATGATTCATTCGACCAATAACCAATTTTGTCAATCTTCTCGGCAATAGGCAACATATCATCGATACGCATTCTTGTTGCAAACAATGACTGATGACCGTCCCTAAGAACTAACTCTGTAATACCAACCGGTGCAGTATTTAAACTTTTTTTTGATTTCATAGCGATACTCTTAAAAAATTTTTTCATAAATCATGAACCTCTATGCATCTTGATAGCCTGTTCAATAATATGTTTAGTTCTTTCATCAACCTCATCACTGACATCTTGTTGAAATGAGCCATTATGATTTTTGTGTAAACGTTGAACTATAATAGACATAATCTTAGTTACAAAAACTAACAAAGTTAAAAACAAAAAAACAAAACACATACCAAATAGTGTCAGGTTAATTGCTTCAGCTAATAGTTCAGGTTGTCCCATAAATTATATTTTATCTGCTAATTAGAAAATAAACCACGATAAATTATATATATATTATGAATCGAGATATCAAAATATATTATGAAACAAAGAAACCATAACATATTATGAACCAACAAATCACATACCAAATTTAGTTACTTTCACAATAATACATATTTGGTACCGCTGGACGGGCTCGAACCGTCACTCCCGTGAAGGAACCGGATTTTGAATCCGGCGTGTCTACCAATTCCACCACAGCGGCAATTTAAATTATTTATACAAAGATATTTTACTTATGTCTAAAGGTTATTCTGCCCTTGGTTAAATCATAGGGGGTCATCTCGACAGTAACTTTATCGCCAGGCAATATGCGTATATAGTGTTTTCGAATCTTTCCAGAGATATGGGCCAAAACATTGTGCCCATTCTCCAATTCAACCTTAAAAGTTGTGTTTGGAAGTTTTTCTTTAACTACGCCTTCCAATTCTATATAATCACTCTTTGCCATTTGTTCCTGCATTTATTCAATAAAAGACGGTATTTTACCCGATTTTTTTATTGATACAGAAAAAGCAATTATTAGCGAAAGTATAATTTAAGTATAATTTAATTGAATTTATTTCAACAAATAACAATGAAAACTAGTTTCGAATTCTTTCCCCCGCAATCTGAAAAAGGAAAGGACAACCTGCAACAAGTAATTAAACAAATATCCAAAATTAACCCTGAATATTTTTCGGTTACTTATGGCGCTGGTGGGACTACACAAGAGTCTACTTTTGAGACGGTTATAGATATAAAAAACAATAATAAAGTTCGTGTAGCGCCTCATCTCACCTGTATTGGAGCATCAAAAAATATAACAAAGTCTATACTAGATAAATACAAAGCTAATGGCATAGATAAAGTAGTCGCCTTAAGGGGTGATATTCCTTCAGGAATGCAAAATACTGGAGAATTAAGATACGCAAATGAGTTAGTTGAATTTATTAAGTCTGAATATGATGACTACTTCCATATTGAAGTTGCCGCTTATCCTGAATCTCACCCTCAAGCAACAAATATTGGTACTGAGTTAAGTAACTTTGCTCAAAAGGTTAGGGCTGGAGCTGACGGTGCTATAACCCAGTATTTCTACAATCCTGATGCATATTTTAGGTTTGTTGATGATATCGAAAAACTTGGAATTGATATTCCAATTACACCTGGAATAATGCCAATAACGAACTACTCAAATATTGTAAGATTCTCTAACATGTGTGATGCACAAATCCCAAAATGGATAACAGAAAGACTCAGACTGTATAGGGATGATAAAGAGTCGCTACTTGCTTTTGGAGAGGATGTTGTGTTGAAGCTTTGCCAAACTTTAATAGATAACGGTGTAGATAGTTTGCATTTTTATACAATGAATCGGTCTGAGCCTATTATGAATATAATAAAGAAATTATAATAATTTTTTTTATTATATTAGTGCGCTTGCTCTGCTATCCATCTTTGAATTTGAGAGAGCTTTTCTTTGTCTTGAGAATGGCAACAATCATTCAGCTTTTCTAAACGCTCATTTAATTGCTTAAAAACCATTTCGAAGTGTTTATTTTTTATCTCTTCTCTGTATAGCTTGGTTTTTAAAGATGCGACCACAGAAATAAGTGCACTCTCATTTTCGGTATGAACAGTTTTATTTACACCATTTCGATAATCTGATTTGTCTTTTATTTTTTGCATTTTTTTAATTTGTGCGTCTTGCTCGATTTGAAAGGATATTTCTGGATAAGCCAGTCTAATACTGTCTGGGGTTACATAACCTTCATGGGTATGGAGTTTTCCGCAATTAATTTGGTCTTGTATTTCGAAACGACTAATACCAAGTATTTTTGCTGCTTTTGATACGCTTAACTTTACCATTTTCCCCGAAAGATAATTCAAGTATATTTATTGTTTAAATTCGCCTAAATTTATATTTTTCTAAAGAACTTTAGAGAAAAAATAACGTGAATCAAGTTAAATGTCAAGGGTATTTGTAAGTTTTTATTTTAGCTGATTAATTACTGCAACTAATCCGTGATTATTTGTCTTATAAGCAACATAGGTATGTAAAAATCCAACAGATTTTGCAAAATAACTAATACGATTACTAAGAACAATTAGTGGCATAGATTTAATTTTATCAAGACAATTATGGTCTATTTTTTTTACAATGTTTAGCATTGCTAATAAACTCTCTATGCTGGTAATTGTTAATACACTATTTTGATTATTGAGTAATTTTTCAATAGACTCTATATGGACATCAGAAACCTCGCATTCAGTTCTCTCATAAACTTCAAGATAATCTACATAATTGTGTTTTGCTGACAGACCTAGCTTTAGTGTCTCCCTTCCACCCTTACCTCTTACAATTAGTATTTTTTTGTTTTCCATCTGAGAGACTATTGGTGTGGACAATAAATTTTCGCTGGATGCATTTTCCTGAGGATGGCAATCAACTTCAATCCCGCAATCTTTAAGCTTGTTAGCTGTAGCTGCTCCAACAGCAAATACTTTGAACGTTCTATTTTGTGGAAATGTTATTTGCTCTATTGCGTATTTAACAGAATTCTTACTAATAAATATAAGTGCATCATAATTATTAATTTCAACATCAACAATTAATTTCTTAATCTTAAGAGTAGGAAATAATAGGCCATTATGGCCGTCATTCTCTAATAGTGACTTTAGTGATTGGGCCTGATGCAAAGGCCTAGTAATAAGAACATTCAAAATCCTAACAATTCTGAAATAATACGAATTCTATTTAAAGTTTCACTTTCTGCATCTTTGCAAATTAATACAGTCCTAGAATTAATCTCAGATATTTCCTCTAAGCAAGATCGAATTTTCTTTTCATCCCATACAACTGCAGAATAAAAAACAGGAACATAATTAAAATATAAGTGTTGATTTACGGCAAAAACTTTATTCGTTTTGATATCAAGAGGCTTAAGTGATTTCAAACAATAATTGTAACCAATCAAAGCTGACATAAACTCTTTCGAAGGTTCTTCCTCTATTTCACAATAAATAGTAAAGTGTTCTTTATGCTCAGATAATGATAGCAATATGGTTGATAATTTTTTTCTGTCATTGAATTTCTCTATATCAATGGAAAGTATCAACTCAAACTCTTCATCCGACTCTTCCAACTCTTCAAAAATCTGAAATAAATCCTCATCACTATCTATTGGCAAAGATAGAGCTTTAAACATTGCAGAATAATAATCAAAGCGCCATTCAGACGGCAAATCTTCTGGATAAAAATTATCTTGCATATCTAGTTCGCTACGGCCAACTAGAAATTTTGTTCTGCTCATTTAATTTTTTACCTTTGAAAAATTAAAAAATTTGGAATTAGATCAATCCCAAACTTATTAAACCACTTTAAACTCGTAATGGCAAGTTTTTTTTATGGGTCTGAAATAATTTCATCCTCTGATATAATTTCATCCAATTTACTTTAATCTCATTTAAGTCTCATCACCAATTTTGACTATGACAGAAATACTACTGCCTTTAGGTTCACTAATATTAGGTTTTGCTCTTTTAATTTGGAGTGCTGACGAATTCACTGATAGCGGTGCAAAAGTAGCGAATATCTTTAATATTTCTCCGCTAATCATTGGTATGCTTATTTTCGGATTCGGAACATCTGCACCTGAAATGTTGGTATCTGGACTAGCTGCAATGCAAGGAAATACTGGAATAAGTATAGGTAATGCGGTAGGCTCAAACATATTTAACATTGCTCTTGTATTGGGGGTAAGCGCCATTATTGTGCCAATCAAATTGAATGGCGATATTATAAAAAAAGAGTGGCTTTTCTTGATGGTTGCTACTATCTGTGCTGGTTTACTATTATATTGGGACCGAAGACTTGATGTGGTTGATGGCTTGATTCTGTTATCTTTATTAGTTCTATTCTTTTTATACACCTTCAAGCAATCAAAAAATAAAAGTCATAATGAATTTGAAGAGCTTGAACAGTCAGTAAATAAGAGTGAAATAACTAAAACCTGGTTAATGCTAATTATTAGCTTGGCAGTTCTAGTATTTAGTGCCAAGCTAGTTGTTTGGGGTGGCTCTAGTCTAGCTAAAATTGCAGGCATATCTGACCTAGTTATCGGTTTAACAGTTATAGCGCTAGGCACTAGCTTACCAGAGTTAGCTGTATCAATATCTAGTGTACTTAAGAATCAATTTGAAATGGTTGTGGGCAATGTTATAGGTTCAAATATATTCAATACCATTGCTGTATTAGCTATACCTGGAATTATTCAGCCTTCAAATGTACCAGCTGAAGTGTTTAGTAGGGATTATCCTATAATGCTTTTACTTACAGCAATGCTGTTTTTCGTTTCTTACAACTTCAAAAAAAATAACACCATTAGTCGTTTTAAGGGCTTTATTCTTGTATCAGTTTTTTGTTATTATATGTGGATTCTGTTTTGAAACTATCAAATTTGAGAGAGCAAGACACAATAACAATTTCTAGGTATTTGGCTTCATGTTTAGAGAAATTAATTAGTTCAACCGTAATATACCTAGAGGGAGAACTTGGAGCTGGAAAAACAACATTAGCTAGAGGACTTATTCAATGGTATGGCTTTGCCCGCGTGAAGAGCCCTACCTATACCTTAGTTGAGAGCTATCAAAATGACAAAGTTAATATACACCACTTCGACTGTTACCGCATATCAGACCCTGAAGAATTAGAG